>JAGTUV010000014.1 GCA_018224305.1 Gemmatimonadota bacterium | reverse complement strand
GCAGCGGCAACGTGCTCGACCGAATGCAGCTCCGCGCGCCACGCATCGAAGTCATGCAGCAGTTGCCTCGCCGGACTGCGTGACTCGACGTCCAGCATCGTGAGTGCGACGACGCGCTCCCCCTCGTCCAGCGGCAGCTTCGGGTAGAAGAGGCCCGTCAGCACCACGAACGCGCCGACGCCGAGCGCGGTGCCGATCGCGATGCCGAGCACGCCGACAACCGTCAGGCCCGGCGACTTCAGCAGCATTCGCCACGCGAGCCGCAGATCGAGCGAGAGGCCGCTCAGCCACGCGCGACCGCCGTCGCTGCGGAAGCCGTCGCTGCGGAAGCCGTGCATCTCGCCGCCGCCGGGGGACAGTGTTCCCGCCGACGTTCCCGCGGACGCACCAGCGCGCGCGAGTCGACGCAGCGCGAACGCGAGACGCCACGTGTCGGGACGCAGGAGCTGGGCGACGTACCAGACGCCGGCTCCTGCGCGCGAGCCACGCTCGCGAACCGCCGCATACTCGCGGTCCAGGTCCCGCAACACCTCACGCCCGCGCGCGCCCGGCAATAGCCGCCGGAAAACCGCGCGGATCGCGCGCGGCGCGGCGTCGTGCCCACGCGTCACGGTCGCACCACTCCTTCCCACATCCGGGCCATGGACATGCGCGCCGCCTCCAGCGCCCGCCACCCCGCCGGCGTCAGCCGGAACACGCGCCGCGGCCGGCCGCCTTCCGGCGCCGCGACATCGCCCGACGCCGTCAGACCCTGCTCCTCCAGCCGCACCAGCGTGACCCACACGGTCTGCACGGAAACCGAACGTCCCGCCACGCGACGCAACTCGTCGCGGATCGCTGCGCCGTACGCGTCGTCGCGAAGTCGGACGACGGCCAGCATGATCAGGTGCTGCAGTTCACCGAGGCTCACGTTCCATCCCCCAGCGGGTCGTCACTGGCGCCGCACGCGCAGCGCGGCTATTTCGACAATGTCGGAATAATGCGCACCAGCCGCGTTGCGCACAATGGCGACCGGATCCGAGGCGCAGATCGAAGGCCGCCGATCGTACTCGTCAATGAACGTTGCAGCGGCCGACTGGCTCGCACGGATGCCCACGGAGGCGCAAACTCGGCCCCGGAGTTAACTCACGATCCCCCCTTGTTCTCAGGGTTGACCGCAGCCTGGTCGCCGCTGTGCGTGATCACAGCGCCCACCCAGATTCTCACTCCCGCGGAGTCGCGCTGCCAGCCACCCGCTGGCATCCGATCGCCGCCATGGTCCCGGAAGAAAAGCGGCAGAGAGACGTGGAACGGAGTGCGGCGCTCGGAAGAGCGCATCTCGGGTTGATGTTCGATGTGAAGGTGCGGAGCTACGGCGTTGCCCGAATTCCCGCACCGCCCGATCACTGCGCCTTCCACGACGGTGTCACCAGTCGAAACCTGGACACTTCCGCGTTGCAAATGCCCGAGGAGCAGTACCGTGCCGCCCGCAATCTCGATGACGACGTAATTTCCCATGTCGGGCGGGTATGCCATCGACCACGGTGTCCCCGGCGGGTGGTCGGGCTCACCGTCATGGGCGATCAGGACTCGGCCCGAAGCCGGTGCCACGATCTCTGTGCCCCAGCAGCCGTAGTCCTCGAGCTTGAGATCCGGCGTGGTAGTGTAGTCGGGGTGTGGCTGCACGGAGAGGTCGTACGCCCAGCGACTCTCAGGCATGGTCGCGTGATAGTTCGTCCTCAGACTGTGCCCGCCGTGGAGAACGAGCATAGGCACGTCCGCCGGCACCCTCACGTGAGCCGCAGGCTTCACCCGGTCCGGCGGTGTGGGTAGCCCGAACGGCTGATTCAGCGGGAACCAGGAGAGCGGGTACAGCGCCACGATACTCACCAGCATGATCGGGAGCCCGTGCTGCCACGGTGACCGCCTGCGCAGCATGCTGACAAGCACAGCGACCAGCGTGACGAGACCGATGAGCGGGAGGACTACCGGAAACAGGAACCACGCCGCAGCACCAGCACGCGTGCCCGTCGTGATCAGAATTCCCCAGACGACTGTCACCGCCAGGATGGCGAGCGGACCGAGCCAGAGTTGATGCCGAGGCATGGTCCCCCTTCGACATCGCAGGACGAACACCACCGCACGCGAATATAGCATAACCTTGCGCGTACGCACTCGCATGATCATGCGAGTGCGCAAGCCGTTGACCTTGCGTTTGGCAGGCGCGGCTCATGCAAATTTACGATAAAGGTTGGCGCGATCTGCGATACAACGTGGCGTAGTTCTACGACACAACGCGACGACGTCCGCCCTCGACTCCTACAGTGGAGCTTACACCATGATCTCTGCCGCTGCGGTACCATCTCGATCCTTCTGCTCACGCCCCTGCCAACGCAGGACCCGGACACCGCCCGCATCGATTCCTTCATGGTCGCGCGCATGGAGAGGGTGGGCGTTCCAGACGCGGTGGTGGCCATCGTCAGAGAGGGGCGTGTTATTCACATGCGCGGATACGGTCGGGCCGATGACTCGGGTCGGCCGGTGACGCCAGCCACCCCGTTCACCCTGGGACGGCGGCTCCGGCGGTGGCGGCGCTCCGGGACAGCGCCGGCGTCCGGCTGGAGGACCTGGGGTCTCCAGGTGGCCCTCCCATCGCTACTGTTGCTCGGCCTCGCATGGCTGGTGCTGTTCGCGGTACCTGCGGCGTACGATGCTTCCCTTTCCGCCGCCCGGCTGTTCGCGCCGGACCTGTGGTGGCTCATGATCGCTGGCGGCGGGAGCGCGGTGCTCTGGGCGGCCATCCGGCCGGTCCTCGTCGGGCGCGCCCTCGGCGACCGCACCACATAACTCTACGTCTATCTTTCTTGCGGTTGACGACTGCTCACGGTTCCGGACGACTGGCCCCGCTTGAGCGGCGGCCCGCGCTGGTACCTGCCATGGTCGCCTCGTCAAACTTTGGCTCTCCATAGGTGCAGCAAGCGGCGACTGCTCGTCGGCGCACCGGCCGGCATTGCGCTCCCGGAGGCCGGCCACCATCCTTCCAGCGGATCACCTCCACGATCCGGCACTTCCGCAAGCCATCCGTAATCCGCAGACTCACCCCGAAGGAGTGGCAATGCAACATCGCACCACAGCCCTGACCATGGTCGCGCTCACACTCGTCGCAACCGCCTGTGTGGACGACAGCCTGACCGCGCCGCCGACCAGTGACGCAGTCGCTATCGGCACATCACTCTCATCCGTCGCCCTGACGGAGCAGCAGGTGCCGGCGAAGCATCTCATCGTGTTCAAGGGGAAGGCGCCCGCCGACTTCGAGCAGAAGGTAGCCGCGCTGGGCGGCACGGTCACGCTCAACCACCACATCGGCATTGCCGTTGTCAGCGGCCTCGATGCAGCGGACGCGCCGACGCTCGGCAAGCAGGTGAAGGCGACGCACGTCGAAGAGATGCCCGCGTTCGAGCTCATCGAGCCCGCTGCACTTTCGCAGCTGGAGCCGGTAGCCCTGACCGCGGAGATGATGGGATCGGGCGCAGGCGTGAACAGCGCAGCGAACCCCGCCGGCGCGATCCTGTTCGCGAACCAGTGGAACATGCAGCAGGTGAATGCTCCGGCCGCATGGGCGGCCGGGCGTCTCGGCAGTCCTGATGTCACGGTGGCGATTCTCGACACCGGCATCGACTACATGCTGCCCGACCTGGCAGGGCTCGTGGACCTGTCGCGCTCCGTCTCCTTCGAGCCGATCGACGACCTCTACGCCGCATACTATTTCCCGAGCCGGCACCCGAGCACCGACCTGCATTACCACGGCACCAACGTCGCCACACAGGTGGCCAGCCAGGCGTGGGCGTTTGCCGGAGTCACGTCGGGCACGACACTCATGTCCGTGAAGGTCTGCAGCGTTCTCGGCGGCTGCCATGGTG
>JAGTUV010000013.1 GCA_018224305.1 Gemmatimonadota bacterium | reverse complement strand
CTTACTCGAGTGCGGTGCGGCTTGGCCGCCTCTCAGGGCATCCGGCGTGTCATGTGCACCGGCAGACCGCCCGCCAGTGCCGCATTGTTCACCGACAGTACCCGCACAGTCGCCGTATTTTCGTCCACCTTCACGACGCGTACCCGCGCCACCGGCTCTGCCGGAATGCGCTCCGACTGACCGCTCATGCTCCGCGATGGTACATACACTCCGAACTCATCGCCGATCCCCACGCCACTCGTGCGACCGATCGAAATGAATCCAATGTCCGTCGGACCGTACAGCGGCTCGGTGGCCAGGAACTCCATCAGATGTCCGTCCGGCCCCGATGACACCGGCTCCGCTTCGCCCGCGCTGATGTGCGGCAGGGGCTCCAGAGGAATGACCGAGTCGCCCAGCCGGGCGGTCCCGAACTGCCGCGCCACGCGCGCGGTGACCACCGACTGATCTGTACCTTCCACCACCAGCATGGCCAGCGGCTCCACCAGCACTCCGCTGGTGCCGATCCGTCGTCCGAAACGGACCACGGTCAAACTGTCTCCGACCTGCGGACGGTTCGCTCCCAGATTACCGATGTGGACCCGGTCGTTCGGGTGAATGTTCGACGCCAGCCGGTCCTGCGCGGCAGCCGGATCGGCCATCCGCAGGATCGTGCCGCTGACCTGTCGCTGTGCCGTAGCGCTCACCCACGGCGCCGCCAGGTACTCCGACATCGAGACGACGGGCCGCCTCAGATCCACGGTCCCCACCACCGTCGGCGAATCTGCAACCAGCGGCGGCGGCATGGGCTCCTCGTTCAACTCGAAGACCAGCGGAGTGCCCAGTGGATCGCCCAGCGGCGGACGTCGCTGCGAGTCCGGCGCATCGGCCGCCAGCAGCGGCGGAATGATCAGACGCTCCGCCGGATAGATCCAGTGCGGGTTCGCGACGACGTCCCGGTTGGCGTCGTAGATCAGGCGCCACAGGAACGGGTTCTCCAGATAGGCACGCGCAAGATCCCACAGCGTGTCGCCTGGGCGCACCACGTGCTCCTGTTGCCGGGGCGCGTCCGGCTGTTGCGCTTCTGTTGGTCCCGCGATCAGCAGGAGACCCACGGGGAGAAGTATGCGGGCCGGAGTACGGACCAGGTGTTTCAGCAAGTCTATCTCCTTGAGAAGGACCGTTCGGCCGTGCTGCTGTCGGATGGGCAGCGACCCGTCCGTTCACGATGCACGGCGTGCAGGCAGAGGCTCATCATCGCCTGGTTTGGTTTCTCTCCGGGGCAGTATAAGATAATGCGTCGTCATACCGCGTCAAAGCTCTCTCTTTCATGACGCACCTTCCCTGCCCCCGTTGCGCCTCGCAAATTCGGTCGCCCAGTACGTAATGATCTGGTCGGCACCGGCGCGCTTGATCGCCGTGAGCGTCTCTGTGAGCGCGCGATCGGGATCGATCCAGCCCATCTGGCCTGCTGCCATAATGGCGGCATACTCGCCCGAGACGTGGTAGGCGCAGACCGGGTATCCGGTTGCCTGTTTTACCCGCCAGATGATGTCCAGGCAGGTATGGGCGGGTTTGATCATGATCATGTCGGCCCCTTCTTCGATATCGAGGCGGACTTCGCGCAGGGCCTCCTCCCCGTTCGCGGGATCCATCTGGTAACCACGGCGGTCGCCCGACTGCGGCGTGCTGCCGGCAGCGTCACGGAAGGGACCGTAGAAGGCGGACGCATACTTCGCGGCGTAGGAGAGAATGGCCGTGTCATGGAATCCGTCCGCATCGAGTGCGCGACGCAGGGTGCCGACACGACCGTCCATCATGTCGCTCGGGGCGACGATGTCGGCGCCGGCCCGGGCGTGGCTGAGCGCCTGGCGCGCGAGCAGTTCGAGAGTCGCGTCGTTGTCGACGGCGCCGTTGTGCAGCACACCGCAGTGGCCGTGCGAGGTGTATTCGCACAGACAGACATCGGTGATCACGACGAGATCGGGGATCTCATGCTTCAGGGCGCGCACGGCCTCCTGAACGACGCCATGCTCCAGCCAGCCGCTGCTGCCGCGCTCGTCCTTTTCGTCCGGGATTCCGAACAGGAGGACGGCGGGAATGCCGAGGCGGGCGGCAGAGCGGGCGTCGCTCACGAGTTCATCGACGGACAACTGGAAAACGCCCGGCATGGACTCAACGGACCGGCGCACGCCTTCGCCGGAGACCACGAAATACGGCTGTATGAGATCTTCGACCTGGACGGTCGTTTCGCGAACGAGGCGACGAAGCGGCTCCGTGCGACGCAGCCGGCGCGGCCGGTACTGTGGGAAGTGTGGCATGGTACTCGGTCTACTCCGGTTCTAGAGCGGCTGGACGAGGTGGCGCAGAACAATCGCATCCTCGGCGGGCGCCTGATAGTAGTCGCGCCGGCGGCCGACCGGCCGGAAGCCCAGCCGCTCGTACAGCCGCCGCGCGACACCGTTGGAAGGACGCACTTCGAGGAATACCTCATGGACACCACGCTGTGCTGCCCGGCGGATTACCTCCTCCACGAGGCGAGAGCCGAGGCCGTGACTCCGCCACTCATCAGACACGCATACGTTGCCGAGTTCCCCCTGATCGACGACGCACCAGAACGCTGCATAGCCGACCACCGCACCGCCGGCTTCCGCGGTGATCATTTCTGCATCGCGGCGGCGAATCAGCCCGCGGAAGGTGGCCTCGCTCCACGGCATCGTGTACGCCGCGCGTTCCAGGGCCGCGACAGCGGGCACATCGGCCGGCGACATGTCGCGCAGCACCATACCCGCACGCGGATCCGCCTCGTGAGCCATGCTGCTCATCCGGCGATCCCCCGCTCCGCCCCCGACGAGCGCAGATAGTCCGGCTCCCAGCCGGCCGCCTGCTCGACGAGCCCGGACGCCGGAGCGGCTGCGGCCAGACGGAGCAGGCCGCCCGCCCGGGGGAACGCCGGCGGTGGCGGCGCAATGCCGAGCGCATCAGCATAGCGCCGTGCACCATCGCCGATGAAGGTCGCGTGCATCTCCGCAGTTCCCTTCCGCAGTTCATCCACATGCACCGCCCGGGGCTCCAGCAGGGTGTGCAGTTCGTCGCGGTTCTCGACACGATCGTAGCACGCAGCATACACCTCGCCGCGGCGCGCGTCGAACACCGCGCACACCGGACCGGACGCCATCGCTTCCACTGCCAGACATGCCAGGCTCGAGAAGGCGTAGAGTGGCACGCCGAGGCCGGCCGCCAGGCCGCGCGCCGTGGCCGCGGCCACGCGCACGCCCGTAAACGACCCCGGTCCGGCTCCGACGACGATGCCACGTATGTCGCTGCGGGCCAGGCGCGCACTCTGCAACATGAATTCGAGTGCGGGCAGCAGCGACTCGGCATGACGGGAACGCGCGCCGATGACGACCTCGCCGATGAGATCGGAGCCGCGCCCGAGCGCAATCGAGCCGTAGTCGGTCGACGTTTCGATGGCGAGAAGCACGATCAGGCGGAGAGCTCGGGCAGCGGCGGGACGGTCCCGACCTGCGTGGCCGTCACCGTCCTGAGCCCGGCTGACTCGTAATCGAGGCGGATGTCCCAGCGATCCGGAGGCAGCAGCGCACCTGCGCGCTCCGGCCATTCCACGAGTACGATCTCGCGGTCCTCCCCGAGCTCACTCCAGCCCAAAGCCCATACATCTTCCGGCCGTTCGATCCGGTAGAGGTCCATGTGGATCACCTTGGTGCCATCCCTGCCGTCGTAGTGGAACACGAGGTTGAACGTCGGCGACGGCATGGCGGCCGATACACCCGCGCCGCGCGCGATCGCGCGGGCGAGGACGGACTTGCCGGCACCCAGGTCGCCGGACAAGGCAAAGAAGACGGGGGTCACGATGTCTGCGCCCACCCGCTCCCCCCACGTCTCCAGTTGCGCTTCCGTAACCTTCACGGCGCGGAGCCCGCACCGCTGCCCAGCTTCGCCCTTACCTCCAGCAGCTGGTCTCGCAGACGCGCAGCACGCTCGTAGTCGAGCGCCGCGGATGCGTCGCGCATTTCCTGCTCGAGGATCTTGGCATACTCCTCGAGGTTCACCTCCTCGGCATAACTGGCGCGCGGCTCTGCGACATGATCCGCCGACGGGCGCCGCTCGAGTCGTGCATCGGCGACGCGCGTGCTCAGCATCATCTCCTCGATGCTCTTCACGATCGTCTTCGGTGTGATGCCGTGCTCCTCGTTGTACTGCTTCTGCGTCTCCCGCCGACGGTTCGTCTCGTCCATGCTGCGCTGCATCGAGCCCGTGATGCGGTCCGCATACATGATCGCCCGGCCCTCCGCGTTGCGTGCTGCGCGGCCGACCGTCTGGATGAGAGACCGTTCGTCCCGCAGAAACCCTTCCTTGTCGGCGTCCAGAATCGCGACCAGCGAGACCTCCGGCAGGTCGAGACCCTCGCGCAGCAGGTTGATCCCGACCAGCACCTCGAACCGGCCCAGCCGCAGGTCACGCAGGATCTCCATCCGCTCGATCGTGTCAATGTCGGAGTGCATGTAACGAACGCGGATACCGATCTGCTGCAGATAGTCCGACAGATCCTCGGCCATCCGTTTCGTCAGCGTCGTCACCAGCACCCTCTCGCCGCGCTTCTCGCGCTCGCGGATCTCCGCGATCAGATCATCCACCTGCCCCTTTACTGGCCGCACATCGATCGCCGGGTCCAGCAGCCCGGTCGGCCGGATGAGCTGTTCGACCACCACGCCGCCCGACTTCCTCAGTTCGTACTCGCCCGGCGTCGCAGAAACGAAGATCACGCGCTCGATCAGAGATTCCCACTCCTCGAACATGAGCGGCCGGTTGTCCAGCGCGCTCGGCAGGCGGAACCCGTGCTCGACCAGATTGAGCTTGCGCGCCCTGTCTCCGTTGTACATGCCGCGGATCTGCGGCACCGACACGTGCGATTCGTCCAGGATCAGCAGGAAGTCTTCCGGGAAGTAATCGAACAGGCACGCCGGTCGCTCGCCCGCCGCACGACCGGCGATGTGCCGGGAATAGTTCTCCACGCCCGGACACGTCCCGATCTCGAGCAGCATCTCGATATCGAAGTTGGTGCGCTGCTCCAGGCGCTGCGCCTCCAGCAGCTTCCCCGTGCCGCGAAGCTCCAGCAGCCGCTCCTCCAGTTCCTCGCGGATGCGTACGACTGCACGCTCGACAGTGCTCCGCTGCGAGACGAAGTGCGTAGCCGGGTAGATGGCCGTGCGCTCCAGCCGCACGATCGTCTGGCCCGTCAACGGATCGAACCGCGTAATCCGCTCGATCTCATCGCCGAAGAGCTCGATCCGGATCCCCTGTTCCTCGTAGGCCGGAAACACCTCGACCACGTCACCGCGTACGCGAAACGTACCCCGCTCGAAGTTCACGTCGTTGCGCGAGTACTGCACCCGCACCAGAGCCTGGAGAATGTCGCGCCGCTCCATTGTCTGGCCGACCTCGAGCATCAGCATCAACTCGCGGTACTCGCGCGGATCGCCCAGACCGTAGATGCATGACACCGAGGCGACAATGATCACATCGTCACGCTCCATCAGCGACGACGTCGACCGCAGCCGCAGCCGCTCGATGTCCTCGTTGATCGACGAGTCCTTCTCGATGTACGTGTCCGTCGCGGCGACGTACGCCTCCGGCTGGTAGTAGTCGTAGTACGAGACGAAGTACTCGACCGCGTTCTTCGGAAAGAACTGCTTCAACTCGCCATAGAGCTGCGCCGCGAGCGTCTTGTTATGGCTCATCACCAGTGTGGGCCGTCCGTGGTTCGCGATCACCGACGCCATCGTCACCGTCTTGCCGGAACCGGTAACGCCCAGCAGTGTCTGGCATTGTGCACCGGTCTCCAGACCGGCGCTCAATTCGGCAATCGCCTGCGGCTGGTCACCTGCGGGGAAGAATGGCAGGACGAGTTCGAATCTGTTCATGATTCCACGGTCGCGAGTACGAGACACTCCTCGCCCGCGTGGGACCAGGACGCCAGCGCCGTCTCCGCCAGCTGGAACGCAATCGCAGCCGGACCGCGGCTGGTGCCCGCACCACCGTTGTCCGCCACGACCGGATGTCGTGTCAACTGCCTGCTTCGACGCCAGGCCCAACGGGCGCCCCGCGCACTGGTCCGCGCTTGCACGGTGCGCAGGCCGGCCCGACGGGCGACTTCGACGAGGGAATCGGGCGAAAACAGGTACCGGTGCCGCGGCACGTCCCAGTGCATCCAGTGCCGGCCGAACATGCGACGTCCGAGGCTGCGGATGTTGGGAGTGACTGCTACCAGCTGACCACCGGGCTTCAGCAGCCGCCGGCACTCCGCCAGGGTGGCGATCGGATCGGGCACATGCTCGATCACGTGTCCCAGTGCGATCGCGTCGAAGCTGCCGGAGGGAAGTGCGGCGCTCTCGAGCGTACCGCTGTGCACGGTGAGACCGAAAGCTCCTCGCGCCGCTGTCGCGGCCCGAGGGTCCGGTTCCACACACATTACATCCCAGCCGAGCGAGCGCATACGTGCGGCGAACACGCCGTTGCCGCACCCGACGTCAAGCAGCCTGCCCGCAGTGACAGCGGGCAGGAAGAGAGCGAGTGCTTCACAACGTTCGCGCCACGGCGGCAGCATCGCGAGAAGCCGGCCTGTGGTGCCGGCGTCACCTGTGTAGCCTAAGCGCGTCGTCAGAGCGGCCCGAGCCAGCGGCGACGTGTCCGCCTGCTGTGCCAGTCGTTCGTGATCCGCCACATGCGTGTAGTAGCCCTCGCCGTGTGGCTCGGTGGCGGGCTCGCCGTCCAGCCAAGCCAGCCCGCATTTAGCGCACTCGCGCACCGTAAACTCCCCGGGCGTGCCGCAGATGCGGTCACGCAGCGCGGAGTAGAGCGGATCACGCACCGTACCGCACAGAAGACAATGCTTGCGCGGCGTGCCGGCATCCGCACTATTCACGATACTCCGAGCCGGCGAAATGCTCACGCCGCTCCGCAGCGATGACACCGTTCACGCGTTTGATGTACTTCATGACCTTCTTCAGGTGCGCGAGGTCCTGCACCTCCACGACGAACGAGCCGGTCATCCCGCCCTCCTTCGATTTGATCTCGGCGGAGGCGATGTTCGTGCCGGTGTCACTGATGGCCGTCGCGATGTCCGAGAGCAGACCCCGACGATCGGTGCCCTCGACGATGATGCGGACGAAGAATCGCTCGCTGGACTCCGCTTCCCACTCGATCTCGATGCGCCGCTCCGGATGTTCCGAAAGGTTCAGCACGTTGGGACAGTCCGTGCGGTGGATCGATATACCGCGGCCGCGCGTGATGTATCCGATCACACTGTCACCGGGCACGGGCTGACAGCATTGCGAGTAACGGACGAGCGTGTTATCAAGACCCTGAACGCGCACGCCGCGGCCGTTGCCGCGCACCCGCTCGACCAGCCGCTCCAGCGCCGTGGGTGGTTTCGAAACGGGCGGTTCCTCGCCCGGGAACAACTCCTTCAGTATCGCGGACGGTCCGATGTCGCCGCGACCCAGTGCCGCGAGGACATCATCGAAGCCGTCATAGCCGAGAGCTGCCGCAGTCCTCTGCAATAGCGCCTCGTTCTTCGGCCGGTCCTTGCGCAGCTTGCGCAACTCGCGCGTGAACAGTTCCGTCCCCAGCTCGAGGGCGGATTCCATCTCCACCTGCTTGATCCATTGCCGGATCTTCTGGCGCGCGCGGGCAGTCTTCACAAAAGCGAGCCAGTCGCGCGACGGCCGCTGCCGGGCATCCGTCATGACCTCGACCGTGTCGCCGTTCTTCAACTCGCGCGACAGCGGCGCAATGCGACCGTTCACCTTCGAGCCCGAACAGTGCAAACCGACTTCCGTGTGCACCGCGAACGCGAAGTCGATCGGCGTCGCGCCGCGCGGCAGCTGTTTGACGTCGCCTTTCGGTGTGAATACGAAGATCTCGTCCTGGAACAGGTCGATGCGAAGGAATTCCATGAATTCCTCCGGCTCCCTCGTATCCTGCTGCCACTCGAGCACCTGTCGGAACCACGTCAGCGTCTCGTCGACTTCGTCAGCCGGCCGTCGTTCGCCTTCCTTGTAGCGCCAGTGCGCGGCGATGCCGTACTCGGCGGTACGATGCATCTCGTGGGTGCGGATCTGGATCTCGTACAGCCGGCCGCCAGACCCGAAGATCGTGGTGTGCAGCGACCTGTACATGTTCGACTTCGGCGTGGCGATGTAATCGTGAAAGCGTTCCTGCAGCGGTGTCCACTTGTTGTGGATGACACCGAGCGCATGGTAGCAGTTCGCGATCGAATCCGTCACAACACGGATGGCCATCAGATCGTATATCTCGTCGTACGGCCGGCCGCGCTGTACCATCTTCCTATGGATGGACCAGAGGTGCTTGGGGCGGCCGTAGACCTCGCACGGGATGCCGGCGGTGCGCAGTTCCTCCTCCAGCGGCGCACGCAGCGATTCGATGTTGTCTTCCCGCTCGCGGCGACGGTCGGCAATCTTTGTTGCCAGCTCGCGGTACGCGTCCCCCTCCAGGTGCTTGAATGCCAGGTCCTCGAGTTCCCACCGGATCTGCGCCATGCCCAGGCGGTGCGCGAGCGGCGCATAGATCTCGCGTGTCTCCAGTGCGATACGCCGCCGCTTGTCGGTCCTGAGATGCTCGAGAGTGCGCATGTTGTGCAACCGGTCGGCGAGCTTGATGGTGATCACTCGCGCGTCCTGCGCCATGGAGAGCAGCAGCTTGCGGTAGTTCTCCACCTGCTGCTCCGTCGTCGAACGGAACTGGACCTTACCGATCTTCGTT
>JAGTUV010000012.1 GCA_018224305.1 Gemmatimonadota bacterium | reverse complement strand
CGGAATCCGATGTGGTTCTCGCTGCGCGCCACCTCGATCTCATCATCACCGGAGAACAGCCGTTCCACCTGTGCGAGCGCTTTCGGTGGGACGATCAGATCGGCCTTAGGTGCGCCCGTCGCTTCCGACGCGACGCGGATCCGCGCCAGGCGATGACCGTTCGTCGCGACCATTCGCATCTCCCCATCCGTCAGCTGCCACAGCACACCGTTCAGTATCGGACGGCTCTCTTCCGTCGATACGGCGAACGATGTCTGCCGGATCAGATCATGCAGCAGCTTGCCGCCGACTTTCCATGACTTGCTGAAATCCACCGCGGGGAATGTCGGGAACTCATCACGCGGCATCCCGTTCAGACGGAATGTAGCCCGGCCGCACGTAAGCTCGAGTCGGTCTCCCTTGGTCGTGATGCGAACGGGATGCTCCGGCAGCTCGCGCGCCAGCTCCTGGAGCTTCTTCGCCGGCACCGTCAGCGACCCTGCTTCCTCCACGTCGGCAGGAACGTTGACGCTGACCGCGATGTCGAGATCGGTGCCCGACATACTGATACTGTCGTCACCGACCTCGATCAGGATGTTCGAGAGCACCGGCAGCGTGGTACGCGTTGGAATGCTCGCGCCTACCGCGGCGAGACCCTGCTGCAGGTTGTCCCGCGTGATCTTGAGTTTCATGAAGCCCTCACCTCGTGCGCTGTCTGCGCGTGCGTTTGCCGGTCAGTTTCCCGAGTTACCCACAGGTACAGATACTTCTTCTTACTTATTTATAAATTCAGTAGTAGTAGTAGGGGATGTGGGAACGTGGATTACCCGCTCCGATCCGCCACTTGCTGTTGCGTAACAACGTGACAACGTCGTGACACTATTGTCGAAACGATGTGCATAGCGTGGGGACAACACTGCGGTTGTCCACATCCGCCGGCCTGATGGTGACCTTGCCAACATAGTGCACATCGTCTCCACACCATTGTACTCATGCATCCAGACGCTCGCGGATCAGTTCGACGCGCGTACGGAACCCGTCGGTCAACGTCAGCTCTTCCTCGACCTTGTTGACTGCGTGGATCACGGTCGAATGGTCGCGGCCGCCGAACAGGTTGCCGATCTCGACCAGTGAAAGATCGAGCAGTTCGCGGATCAGGAACATGGCTACCTGGCGCGGAACCGTGAGCTCCTTGGTCCTTTTCTTCGACATCAGGCCGTCGACCGACACGCCCCATTCCTGGGCGACCCGCTCGCGGATCAGATCGGCCGTCACCTCGACGGCGGGCCCCTCGCGCAGCACGCCGCCGAGCGCTTCGCGCGCGAGTTCCAGCGTCACCTCGCGCCGCGTGAGCGACGAGTACGCCAGCAGCTTGATGACGGCGCCCTCCAGTTCGCGCACGTTCGAGCGGCAGTTCTTCGCGATATAGTCCAGTACCTCGTCCGCCAGTGCGATGCTGTCGTCTTCCGCCTTCTTGCGCAGGATCGCGACGCGCGTCTCCAGGTCGGGCGGCTTGATGTCCGTCACGAGACCCCACTCGAAGCGGGACACCAGCCGCTCCTCGAGTCCCGGGATCTCCTTCGGCGGACGATCGCTCGTCATCACGATCTGGCGCTGCGCATCATGCAGCGCATTGAACGTGTGGAAGAACTCCTCCTGCGTGCGCTCCTTCTCGCCGAGGAAGTGCACGTCGTCGATCAGCAGCAGGTCGATGTCGCGGTAGCGACGCCGGAAGTCCGCCATGCGGCCCTCCTGGATCGACGCGATCAGATCGTTCGTGAACCGCTCGCTCGACACGTACGCCACACGCTTCGCCGGATCGCGCGCGAGCAGCACATGCCCGATCGCGTGCATCAGATGCGTCTTGCCCAGACCGACACCGCCGTAAACGAAGAGGGGATTGTACATGCGCGCGGGTGCTTCTGCCACCGCCCTGCACGCCGCTGCCGACAACTGGTTGTTCGCCCCGACGACGAACCGGTCGAACGTGTAGCGATCGTTCAGCGGCGAGCCGAAGACGACGCCGCCCGGCGGTGGCTGCAACGGAGCAGCCGGCTGGGATTGCATCTGGTCCTGAGGCGGCTGCGACAGCGCTTCCGCCTCCGCGCGCGTCACACGGACACGCGGCGCGCCATCCGTTCGGGTCTGATGCTGGAACACCAGATTGATGGCGCGGCCGAACACGCGCTCCGCCACGTCCGTCAGCAGGTCGCCGTACTTGTCCTCGATCCACTCGGCAGCGAAGTCGCTGCCCGCGGCAACCGCCAGGCGGTCCTGCGACAGCGCCAGCGGCTCCGTATGCTCGAGCCAGATCCGGAATGTATGTTCGGGGAGCAAAGGCCTGGCGCGTTCGAGTATCCGCGACCAGGCCTCCGCTGCGGTCAACTCCATCGTCCCACGGCGCGGCAGGGGTGCGTGGCAATCCGGCCAGACAGGTTAGAGCCGGAGTGTGGATAAGTCAACGCGGTGGCGCAGATGCGCGGCTGTACTGCGGACTGCGGGGTCGGGGTGGGGTTCGTGTTGCTGGCGGGACGGCGGGACGGCGGGGTTG
>JAGTUV010000011.1 GCA_018224305.1 Gemmatimonadota bacterium | reverse complement strand
GGCGCCCTCAACCGCCCGATCCTGGTTCGATCCTGATCCTGTCCGGGCACCCGAGGCGGCCGCCCGGCCGGTTGCCGCCGTTCGTGGCGGGTCTTTATCTTGCGGCTCCCGCCCACCGCAGGCGCCTGATGACGTCACGGCGGATCACCCGCACGCAGTCATGGCAATGCAAGCACGTTCTCGAGGAGGCGGCTCAGTGGCAGTGAAGTGGATGGCGGCGGCGATCATGGTGGCTCTGGGGTGCACCCCGCGCGCGGGGCCGGAGGTGGACGCGGGTTCTGGCTCACCGCCGGAACTTGGCTCGAGCATGAACGTGCGGGTGGTAGCAGACACGGTGGTGCTGGAGATTCACGTCACAAATGTGGCAGATAGTCCCGTGTCGCTGGAGTTCACGTCGGCGCAGCGTTACGATTTCGAGGTGGCAAGCGCGTCCGGTGTGGTAGTGTGGCGCTGGTCGGCCGCGCGATCGTTTGCGCAGATGCTGGGCAGCGAGGATCTTCAGGCGGGTGAGTCGCGTCGGTACATGGCCACGTGGCACGGCGAAGGACACGAGGGTGACTTCGTCGCGACGGGCTGGGTCGTATCGTCGAACTATCCTGTGGAGTTGCGGACGGGATTCCGCCTTCCTGAGTAGTGCGCCGGCCGGCATCCCGAGTCACGTGAACAGAAGGCATTGATGGAAGCGACAGCGGCCCGGTCGGCCGACGAACAGGACATAGGGTTGCTGGAGCGGCTGGCGGAGGTCCGCAGCGCGCTCGAGCAGGAGATCGGGCGACGTGTGGTGGGCCAGCAGTCGATAGTGGAAGGGCTGCTGATCGCGCTGCTGGCTGATGGCCACGCGCTGCTCGTCGGCGTGCCCGGTCTGGCGAAGACACTGCTGATATCGACCCTCGCCGACGCACTCGACCTGGAATTCAGCCGTATCCAGTTCACACCCGACCTGATGCCTTCGGACATCACGGGCACGGAGGTGCTCGAGGAGGACCGGTCCACGGGACGTCGCATGTTCCGATTCGTACGGGGACCGATCTTCGCGAACGTGGTTCTGGCGGATGAGATCAACCGCACGCCGCCGAAAACGCAGGCGGCCCTGCTGCAGGCGATGCAGGAGCGGGCAGTGACGGCGGCCGGCGACACCATGGCGCTGGATCGTCCGTTCTTCGTGCTGGCCACGCAGAATCCGATCGAGCAGGAGGGAACGTACCCCCTGCCGGAAGCGCAGCTCGACCGGTTCATGATGGAGCTGCGGATCGGCTATCCGACGCGCGCGGAGGAGGAGCAGATCGCAATGCAGACGACCGGTTCGGCGGAACCGGTGGTCAGGCCGGTGCTGGGTGCGGAGGAGCTGGTGGCGCTGCAGAAGCTGGTGCGGCGCGTTCCGGCGCCGCCCTCGCTGGTATCCTACGCAGTGCGGCTGGTCCGCTCGACGCGGCCCGACGATGAAGCGGCGCCCGAAGTGACGCGGCGATACGTGAGTTGGGGCGCAGGCCCGCGTGCATCGCAGTACCTCGTACTCGGAGCGAAGGCGCGGGCCGCACTGGCCGGCAGGAGCATGCCGGACCTGGAGGATGTTCGGGCCGTTGCACCGGCGGTGCTGCGTCACCGTGTAGTGCCGAGTTTCCAGGCGGAAGCGGATGCGCGCACGGGTGCGGACATCGTTGAGGAGCTGATTCAACTGAGCAGGAAATGGACGTAAGTCGAAGCAGCGAACCTCCCTTATTCAGGCGCGGCTGCGCGTGGTGATGCTCGGCATCGCACTCGGCGTCGCGATTCTCCTGTCGGCCATCTTCAGCGCCGCCGAGCTCGCCGTATTCCTTCCCGGCGAGGGTCGCGTCCACGCGCTGGCTGACCAGAAGGTCTCCGGTGCCGCGGCGCTGGTCCAGCTCCGTGCGAAACCCGCGCGCACCCTCGTGCTGCTGCGCCTGGCCGATGCCATGAGCGACGTGACCGCCGGTGCACTCGTCGCGTACATGGCGCTGCTTCAATGGGAACTTCTGGGCCTGGCGCTCGCCATCGCTGCGGTCGCGCTGCTGGTGCTCTATTTCGGAGAGCTGCTGCCGCTCGGCGTGGCAGCCAACCACGGCGTGCGCATCGCACTCACCATCGCCCCGGTGCTTCTCGTGCTGACGCGCGTGCTGAGCCCGCTGCTCGTGGTGCTCGCTCGCCTTTCGCGCGTGCGCGACGAGCGCCACACGCTGTCCACGATCACCGAAACGGAGATCCGGCAGCTGACTGCGCTCGGCCACACCGAGGGCGTGATCGAGGAGCACGAGCGCGAACTGATCGAACGGGCGTTCCGCCTGGATGACACGAAGACGTGGGAGATCATGGTTCCGCGCGTCGACATCTTCGCGTGGCACGACTCGAAGCGACTGGCCGACATCGTGCCCGAGCTCGGGACCCTGCGATACTCACGTGTGCCTGTGTATGGCGAGTCGATTGACGACATTACGGGAGTCCTGTACCTGCGCGACGTCTACCAGGCGCTGGTCAGCGGGCAGCGTGACGTGGCACTGCAGGCGCTCGCGCGCGAACCGCTCGTGGTGCCCGGATCTCTCCCGCTGTCGCGACTCCTGCGTGACTTCCAGAACCGTCGCATCCACATGGCCGTCGTAGTGGATGAGTACGGCGGCACTGACGGCATCGTCACGCTCGAGGACGTGCTCGAGGAACTGGTCGGCGAGATCGTCGACGAGACGGACGTCGATGAGGACGCGATCACGCGCATCTCGCGAACCGAGGTCCTCGCCTGGGGCGACGCCGACCTGCGCGAGATCAACCACTTTTTCAACACCACATTGCCACAGCTCGAGCACCGCTCACTCAACGGCTACCTGCTCGACGAGTTCGGACGTGTTCCGCAACCGGGCGAAGCCATCGAACGCGAGCACATCCGCATCGAGGTGGTCGAGGCATCGGAGACACAGGTCTCACGCGCACGGCTGAGACGTATCGGCACGCAACCGGACGCTGCGGCGACGCAGCAGCACAGCGCCGCGCGACCGGCCCCTGGCCATGCAGGGGTGGGCGTCGGACCAGGCACCCGTTCTTCAAACTGACCCGAATGCACATGAAAGCGCCCCGGAACCGAGTCCGCCGCCGGCCAGCGCCATGCTGGTGACTTACCGCGGGAAGACGCCGCGCGTTCACCCCACCGCGTTCGTTGCACCCACCGCAGTACTCGTCGGGGATGTCGAGGTCGGCGCGGAATCGTCGATCTGGTTTGGCGCGGTGCTGCGTGGCGACCATGACGAGCACGGCATCCGCATCGGCGCCCGCACGAGCATCCAGGACAATTGCGTCCTGCACGTGAGCGCGCGCGGGCCGACGATCGTCGCCGATGACGTGACCGTCGGACACGGCGCCGTCTTCGAAAGCTGCGAGATCCGGCGCGGCTGCCTGATAGGGATGAATGCGGTGATACTGCATGGAGCCGTAATCGATGAGTACTCGCTGGTCGCTGCGCTCAGCGTCGTTCCCGAGGGCATGCACGTGCCGCGAAGCTCGCTGGTGGCGGGTGTGCCGGCACGGGTGCGAAAGGAGCTCACCGGCGAATCCGCGCACTGGGTCCGGGACAGCGCGCAGCATTACGTGGACCTGAGTCGATCGTATCTCGATGAGGGGATCGGCAGCATGGACGACGACACCTCCGGCGCAGATGAACGAGCCGGCAGCGCGTCTCCGGATCCGCGTGCATGAAGCGCAACACAGCGGAAGTGGTGGTCATCGGCGCGGGTGCAATCGGCTGTTCGATCGCCCGTGAACTGGCAGCCACGGGGCGCGACGTCATTGTTGTCGAGAGGGACTCGCCCGGCCGGCGCGCGACGTGGGCGGCGGCCGGAATGCTGAGTCCGCTTGGCGAGGCGCGGGATGGGGGGCCGTTCCTGGACCTGGCGGACGCGAGCCTGCGCCGGTTCGCCGGGTTCGCGGATGCTCTGCAGCACGAGACCGGCATCGATGTCGAGTACCGTACGAGCGGCAGACTGCACGTGTCGCTGGGCGATGCGGACGATGAACTGGCCGCAATCGCTGCCGGGCAAGCCGCCGAGCGATTCGATGTATCGTTCATTGGCGGCATTGAAGCGCGCCGACTCGAGCCGGTTCTCTCCGACCGGGTGACTACCGCGCTTCTGGTCCGGCGTGACCATCGCGTCAACAATCGATTGCTTGCGCAGGCTCTCCTCGCCAGCGCGACGGCGGCCGGTGCGAATTTCCGGACCGGCAGCCCCGTCGCATCAATCCTTGTGAAGGACGGCACGGCAACCGGCGTTCGCCTCCTGTCCGGCGAGCAGATCGAAGCAAAACATGTCGTAGTAGCGGCAGGCGCGTGGAGCGGAAGGCTGGAGGGCCTTCCCCGCCACCTGCCCATCGAGCCGGTGAAGGGTCAGATGTTCGCTGTGGATGCGCGCGACCGGTCACACGCAGGACCGGCCAGACATGGTGTCGAGCACGTCGTATTCTCGCGTGAGTGCTACATCATCCCACGCGACGACGGCCGCCTTCTCGTCGGCGCCACGGTAGAGGACGTCGGGTTCCGGAAAGGCCCAACCCCCCGCGGTATTGCCGGCCTGATGTCAGCCGCAGCCGCCGTCATGCCCTTCATTCAGGATCTCCCGCTGGTGGAGACATGGGCCGGCTTCCGACCCGCCACGCCCGACCGCCTGCCGATCATCGGACCCGACCCGCTGCTCCCCGGTCTCCTCTACGCCACCGGTCACTTCCGCAACGGGATACTGCTCGCTCCGATCACCGCCGCGTGCATCGAATCCATCATCGGCGACAGCGAGCCGCCTGTCGACATCAGTGCATTCGGAGTGGCGCGCTTCGGCGGGTGAGCTGTTTGGACGCTCACGCCCCGACGATGAAGGCGAGGTACCAGCTGATCACGGTATCGCCCCAGACGTGTGCGATGGCGGCGCCGAGCGCGAGGAAAGTACCGAGAGGCAGATAGCTGCCCATGACGGTGAGGCGGCCGCGCACCCAGGTCAGCGGCACCCCGATCAGCAGGCCGAGCACGGACCCGAGCATCAGCGTGAGCAGCATGCCGGGCGCGCCGAGGAATGCGCCGACGAAAACCATCATGTGGATGTCGCCTATGCCGAGCGCAGGTTTGCCCAGCGCCTTCTCTGCTCCGAGCTTCACTGCCCACAGCAGGACGTAGCCGAGGCCTGCGGCGAGCAGTGCGTGAACGAATGTGAGCCCCCCGGGCGCCAGTGCGAGCGCGAGGCCGGCTGCGGCGCCGACGAGGGTGAATTGATCGGGAATCACCATCTCCCGCGCATCGGTCATCGCGATGCCGAGCAGGATCGTCAGAAACAGCGCCGAGTGCAGCGCGTCGAACGACGGACCGAATCGCACGACGGCGGCGACCCAGATGAGCGCGGTGGCCAGCTCGATCAGCGGATACTGTGCCGATACGCCGGTGCCGCAGTAGCGACAGCGTCCCCGCAGAAGGATCCAGCCGAGCACAGGTACGTTGTCGTACCATGCCAGTTCATGCTCGCACGACGGACACCGCGAGGGCGGACGAACTACAGACTGCTCGGCCGGCCAGCGGTAGATGAAGACGTTCAGGAATGATCCGATCGCGGCGCCCACGATGCCGGCGAACAG
>JAGTUV010000010.1 GCA_018224305.1 Gemmatimonadota bacterium | reverse complement strand
GCCATCGCATTCACGATCTCGCGTTTCACGCCGCCGCCGCCCTCGGACGTGCAGGATCTGGTCGAGCGGATCCGCGTGCCGCGGCACGCCGGGCCCGCTCATGAGATCAGCGCCTGAGCGACTTCGCTGGACGCTCCCGCTCCGGCTCCCGAATTCGTTCAGCGCGTCATTCTCTCCGCCATCTGAACCGCACGGTATGCATTGACCACACCGCCCGTCACGCTGAGGTCGCCGAATCGCACCTCGCCCGAATCGCCACCCGGGCGGGCCACCATCACATCGCGTAGCGGCACGGCAGACTCGAGGATGATGCGGCGCACATCGGCCGCGCTCAGCTCCGGATAGTACGCCATCAGCAATGCAGCAATGCCGGAGACGACCGGTGCGGCGAAGCTGGTGCCGGACGCGGACTCGTAGGTGTTGCCCGGCGCGGTCGAATTGATGTCGGAGCCGGGCGCGAACACGTCGACCTGGCCGGCGCCGTAGTTGCTGAAGACCGCCGCCAGCTGGCCCCTGCCCTGCCATCCCGAGGCGCCAACCTCGATCCACAGCGAGGCGGTATCGCCGCCGAGGAAATGGCGGTTCGGGAAATTGTTCTCCGTCGCCAGGTCTTTCGCATCGTTACCTGCGGCGTGCACCATCAGGACACCGCGCTCCTGGGCGTAGCGGACGGCGGCATCGACAACATCCTTGAACGGCGAGTATGCCTTGCCGAAGCTCATGTTGATGATGTGCGCGCCATTGTCTACGGCATAGCGGATGGCGTTGGCGACGTCCTTGTCGCGCTCATCGCCGTCCGGCACCGTGCGTACGACCATGATGCGCGTGCTGGACGCGATACCGTCGATGCCGATGTTGTTGTGACGCTCGGCCGCCACGATACCGGCCACACCCGTGCCGTGCGAAGCGTCGGGTCCCGTGACATCGCGGTTGCCATAGACGCGCTCGGCCTTATCCGCATAGTTGTCGCCGACGATCAGGCGCGGGTCGAACGCGGGGTTGAGTCCGTTCGCGAGCAGGTTCTCGAGACGCTCGACCTCGTCCTTCACGTCCTGCGGCGTGATGTTCTGGTCGGCGAGCTGGAGATACACCTGGCGCGCCTGACGCACATCGTTGCGGACGGGGGCCAGGGAGCGCACGCGCTCGACGGTCACATCGTTGGTACCGAGCTGCTGCCGCAGCACGGCCATCACCTGGTCCACTGTCGCATCGATCGAGCGGACCTGAAGGAGAATCATCTCGTTCTCCTGCCGCTGCTCCTGGAAATCGCTGGCGATCACTTCGCACTGCGCGGGCGTGACCGGCTCGGGCCGTGCCGGTGATGTCACGCCTGCTTCGAGGTGCTCGCATGCTGCGAACAGCCGGGCGATCTCATAGGTGTCCTCATCGACGTGCGACCCGTCCGGCCCGCCTATGAAGTTCCAGCCGTGCACGTCATCGACGTAGCCGTTGCCATCGGCATCGCGGCCGTCGAGCGGCTCGCCGGGATTCGACCACAGCACGCCGTCCAGATCTTCGTGCGTGATATCGACACCCGAGTCGAGAATCGCGACCACCACCTCGCGACCGGGCTGCTTCGCGTTCAGGATCTCGCTGTACGCGCGATCGACCCCGGCTCCGTACACGCCATCCCGCTCGACATCGAGCAGCCACCAGCGGTCCGGGACTACAGAGATCAGCTCCTCTGGCGCGGGCGGCGGGACCGCGATCACGTCGGGCTGGCCGGGTTCGGGCTGCGGGATCGGTGTGGGCGTCGGCGTCACGGTCGCCGCGGGTGCACACGCGCCCATTGCGATCAATGCTGCGGCGGCGAACAGCCTCAGATGCTTCATGTCGACTCCGGTGGAAAAGGTTCGCCGAATCTGGCGGGTCGGCAGCGATCCATCAACCAGGGCGGGGCGCCAGCCGCCCGGCCGGCCCGGTTTTGACGGGCAACAGTCTTGCTATAGCTTGTCGCCCATGAATCAGACACCACCGACACCACCGGCGCCACGACCGCCGCTGAAGAGCCGCAACCCTGTGCGCAGGATCTACGACTGGATGCTGGGCTGGGCCGACCACAGGAGCGGACCGGCCGCGCTCGGCGTGATTTCGTTCGCCGAATCGTCATTTTTCCCGATTCCGCCGGACCCGCTGCTGCTGGCGCTGTCGCTCGGCAAGCCGAAGAAGGCGCTGTTGTTCGCCGCGATCTGTACGCTGGGCTCCGTGCTGGGCGGCATGTTCGGCTATCTGCTGGGCTCACTGTTGTGGAGTGGAATCGGCGATTTCTTCTTCACGTACATCCCGGGCGTGTCGCCGGAGTCGTTCGCGACGGTCCAGGACTGGTACCAGCGCTGGGGTTTCTGGGCCGTGTTCATGGCCGGATTCACGCCCCTGCCCTACAAGGTTTTTACCCTGTCATCGGGCGTGTTCGCGATCTCGTTTCCGATCTTCGTGGTGGCCAGCGCGATTTCGCGAGGACTGCGCTTCTTCATAGAGGCGGGACTCGTCTATTTCTACGGGCCGCCGATCTCGCGGTTCATCGACCGCCATTTCAACCGGCTGGCGTGGGCGTTCGGCGCACTGCTCATTCTGGGGTTCTTCGCAGTGAAGCTGCTGCATTGAGGATGCGCGGCGTGGACGGCATCGATCGATCGACCCCCAAGGGACCGGCGCCGATCCCCCACTAACTCCAGCGCACGCTTCCAGTGTATTATTCATTCACCATGGGATCGAAGCCTGGAAGACCGACACCGACCGCACCGGCGAATGCGCTGCCGGACAAGGCGAAGCTGCGACGGCTCATCGTGCGGGCGGAAGACCGCACGGATGAGTCCGCGATCGCCCGCGAGCTGCCGGTGCACCATTTCGTTCAGCCGGACGATGTCACGTGCGGCCCCACGTGCCTTCGCAAGGTATATGATTATTACGGCATCGACATCGATGACGACGTGCTGGTCGATGCGATCGAGCGGAACGAGGATGGTGGCACCCTCGCGGTGTTCCTCGGCATGGCGGCCATGCGTCACGGGCTTAGCGCCCGCATCTACTCCTATGACCTCCAGATCTTCGACCCCACCTGGACGAACCTTCCGCGCGCGGAGCTCATTGGTAAGATCCGTGCTCGCTCGCCGTACCTCACGGATGCGAAGCGCAGGGGTGCAGCCGTCGCATACGTGCGCTACCTCGAGAAGGGCGGCGAACTGGCGTTCGACGAGTTGACGCCCGCACTGCTCAAGTCGATCGTCGATCGCGGGCACCCCGTGCTCGCGGGTCTGTCCGCAACGTACCTGTACGGCTTCGCGCGCGAGCGCTGGGATGAGGTGGGCGGCCGGCTGGTGGACGATGATGTGGCCGGAGACCCCACCGGCCACTTCATTGTCGTGAGCGGCTACGACCAGTGGGGTCGCCGTCTCACTGTGCTGGATCCGTCAGAACACGTGCCGGCGACGCCGGACGGTCGCCTGATTGTCAGTGCGGAGCGCCTGATCAATTCGATACTGCTGGGCGACGTAACGTATGACGCCGTGCTGCTCGAGCTGTGGCCGGCGAATGAGCAAGAGGAGAACGCTTGAGTCGAAGACGTGTGCTCGTCGTCGTCACCGATCGAGGTGATGCCGACGGCGTTCCGGATGCGCTGCTCACGACGGCGCAGGGCTATATCGAGGCGGGTGAAGCCGCCGCCGACCCGAACACATTCGTCATCAATCTGTGTCGCACGCTCGGCTACGGAAGCGATGGCTACTACGTCTCGCTGCTCGCGGACGCGCGCGGACAGCAAGTGCTGCCGCGTCTGGAAACGAGCGCCGGCCTGGCGGAACCCTACTCACGCTTCCGTGCGCTCCAGGAGGCGGGCATCGCTACCCTCGACGCCGGCGAGATGGCCGTGCGCTGGCGCCGCGCCGGCATCTCGTGGGACGAGGATGATGACAGCCCCGAAAGGGGGCTGGGACCGCTGCCGCTCGTACGCGAGAACGGTCACTGCCGCCCGGCCCGCGATGACGAGGTGGAGGACATCATTGCGTGCCTGGGCACGGCGCAGGACGCGCGCTTCCGGGCGATCGCCGCCGGCGTCTACGGCGTCTGGCCGGCGCCGTTGCTGCGGATTCGTGTGGTGCACGAGGAGGCGCAGTGGAAGGTTGCCGGCGTCATGCCCGCATCGCCGGACACGCTCGACGACGCGCAGCGTCGGCATCTCGTGGACGCAGTCACTGGGGATATCCCGGCGCTCCGGCGCGGCGGTGTCGTGGAACGGGATACGGTGCGCGCATCGATCGCGGTGCTGTTCGACGCCGGCGATCCGTTCACGGCATCGAGCCCCGAGACCATAGACCGGCTGGAACGTGTCGCGGCCGGCATGAATGTTCATGTGGCACGCATCGACGGATCGGAACTGCGACGACTGCCCGAGTACGACGCGCTGTTCATCCGATCGCTCACGGGCGTAACGCAGGCCTCGTTCCAGTTTGCGCTGCGTGCGGAAGCGCTCGACATGCCCGTGATCGATGACTCGCAGTCGATCATCCGCTGCGGCAACAAGGTGTTCCTCGAGGAACTGCTCCGTCGTGAGGGCGTGCCGCTGCCGAAGACCCGCATCGTCACGCAGCATTCGCCATGGTCGTTGCTGGAGGAGCTCGGCCTGCCATTCGTGATCAAGTCGCCGGATGGCTCGTTCTCCGCCGGCGTCCACAAGATCGGGACGCGTGAGGATTACGAGTCGCGGGCGGGCGAACTGCTCGCACGCTCACCCCTGCTGATCGCACAGGAATGGCTGCCGACGGATTTCGACTGGCGCATTACCGTCCTCGACGGTCAACTGCTGTTCGCCGCGCGCTACTACATGGCACGCGATCACTGGCAGGTCCGGACGGAGGAAGGCGGAGTCGAGCGCTACGGCAAGGTTGAGGCGGTGGCGCGCGAGGAGGCGCCGGACGCGATCGTTGATGTCGCGCTGCGTGCCGCACGGCTCATCGGCCGCGGCATGTACGGCGTCGACATCAAGGAGACCCCGAGCGGACCCGTCGTCATCGAGGTGAACGACAACCCGAACCTCGACGCCGACTATGAAGACGTCATTGACGGCGATGCGATATACGAGGACATCATCCGCTTCTTCCTGCGCCGCATCGAAGAGGAAGCCGAGGCGCCGCGCAGACCGCCAGCCGCGCACAGCCTGCGTCCCCGCGGCCGGCAGGGCGGCCGGGCGGCTGGCAGGCTGAGGCGCAGGACGAGCGAAGAGACGGTGGCGCCGGACTCAGCCCATACACCAGCGGGCGAGGGCGATTCACGAGTGGCCGCGCCCGCAGCCGCCGCTCCCCCGTCCGGCGCCGCGGCGAAGCGCTCACGTGCAGCCTCCGGCAGCGCGCCGGCTCCACGCCGCGCTGCGGAGCCCCGGCGTGACGCACCGCCCTACCAGCTCTTCGAGGTTGCCGGCCTGGAGCTGGAGTATCCGACAGTCGACGAGGATCTCGATGTGGTGGCCCTCGTCGAGCCGGCGTTCCGCACGATCGCCGGCCGCGGCACGAGTGACATCGAACTGGATCGTGTCGGCTTCTCCAACGAGATCGCCGACCACGTCTTCGAGGTGAAGACGCTCGACCCCGTCCGCTCGCTGAGCGAGGCCGATGAGGCGATCGTCACCGGCATCCGGCGATTCTCGGAGGTCCTGAAGCAGGAGTGGGGTGCGCGCCTGCTGCCGACCGCGATGCATCCGTGGTTCGACCCGCAGGACGCACGGTTGTGGACGCGCTCGGGGCTGCGCATCTACACGACATACGCACAGATTTTCGACATCAGGACGCACGGCTGGATGAACGTGCACGCGACGCACCTGAACCTGCCGTTCGGCAGCGAGCAGGAGACCATGGCGATGCACACCGCAGCGGCCATGCTCATTCCCTACCTGCCAGCGATTGCCGCCAGCTCGCCCGTCCATGATGGCCGCCTCCAGTCGTTCACGGATGCCCGACTCGGCTGGATTCTCCAGCACCAGTCGCGCATCCCCGAGACGTGCGGCCGCATGGTACCGGAGTACATCGACAGCTTCGCCGCCTATCGTCGTGACATCCTGCAGCCGATGTATGCCGCGATCGACCGGTTCTCGCATTCCGAGGCGATCCGTCACGAGTTCCTGAACAGTCGCGGCGCCGTTCTGCGGTTCGCACGACGCGCTCTCGAAGTGCGCGTGTTCGACACGCAGGAGTGCGTGCGCATGGACGTCGCGATCACGGTCTTCGCACGCGCAGCACTCCAGCAGCTGACGGGGGAAGTGCTCGCCGGCACGATCAAGCCACCGCCGGTCGACACGCTGGTCGAGGACTTCCACGCGTGCGTCCGCGATGGCACGCGCGCGTTTGTGCGCGCACCGCACCTGACGGGCACGACCGACGGCGCTGGCGTGGCTGCCGTTGTCGTGCTGCGCGACCTGCTGGAGCGCGCCCATCGCAGCGTGGTGGCACGCGACGCCGGATATCTGCCGCTGGTCGAGCAGGTCATCGCTCAGGGTTCACTGTCAGAACGGATCCGGGCACGGCTCGAGCCGCACGCCCTGTCGGAGACCGCGCTGCGCCGCGCGCTGCGCGAAGTGTATCGCGAACTGGCCGACTGCCTGATCAGTAACGAGCCGTGGCACGGGCGCGGCGTCAGCGAACCAGCGAGGGTGTGAGACGGTGGCGCACACGCGTGTGGCGCTGGTCCGCGCCATCAGCGATTCGATTGCAGACTGCGAACTGACGCATGTACAGCGGGACCCGATCGACATCACGATCGCAAGAACTCAGCACGCTGGCTATGTCGATGCCCTCCGTGACGCCGGCTGCACCGTCATCGAGTTGCCCGCCGCGCACGACCTGCCGGATGCCGTATTCGTCGAGGACACCGCGATCGTGCTCGATGAACTTGCCATAGTCACGCTTCCCGGTGCGTCATCCCGCCGCGGTGAAACGGACGCAGTGGCAGTCGAACTCGCGCGTCACCGGCCCGTCATTCCCATGACCGGCCCGGCCGAACTCGACGGCGGTGACGTGCTGCGTCTCGGACGCACGCTGTTCGTCGGCGTGGGCGGCCGCACGAACGAAGAAGGTGTACGCTGGCTGGGCGCGACCACCGCGCCTTTCGGGTATCGCGTGGTTCCCGTGCACGCGAGGGGCTGTCTTCACCTCAAGACGGCCGTCACCGCGGTCCGGTCGGACCTGCTGCTCGTAAATCCCGGGTGGGTGGACTGCGATACGTTCGGTGATGTCCGCCACATCGAGACAGCGCCGGACGAGCCGTTTGCCGCGAACGCGCTGTTCATCGGCGGTCGCGTCATCTATCCAGTTGCGTTCCCCGCGACACTGCGCAGACTGACCGAGGCCGGCGTCGACGTCCTTCCCGTGGACGTCTCGGAGCTTGCGAAGGCTGAGGGCGGCGTGACGTGCTGCAGCATCATCGTCGATGGCGAGGGTCTATTGCCGGGTGCGGGTTCGCCGGACGCGAGCGGCGATGTCCAGTAACGCGTCCCCCTCGATGCTATGCCCGCCGGCGTAACGGACCAGGTCGTACGCCATGCCGGCGCTGCGCAGACGTTCATCCTGCCGTTCGATCTCGCCGGGTGGTATCTGCCCGTCCGACTCGCCGATGGCAATGGTCAGCGCCGCACCCCTGAGCAGCGACGGTGCCGGCTCCAGTTCGGGAGGAACCGGGCTGCCCCACAGGATGACGTGATCGATGCGGGCACTGCCGTGTGCGACCCACCGGCAGACGGTGGCCGCGCCCTGTGAGTACCCGAGCGCAATGACCGTCCGCGTCGCGTCAGTCGCGACGTGACTGGCCAGGGTGTCGAGATACGCGATGTAGTCCTCGATCTCGTGCTCCCGGTCTTCGCGCGTCATCCAGGTCGCAGCAATGCGCGCATCGCCCGTGTGCACCCCGGGCGCGGTCTCGTAGTAGTAGCGGTTCAGCGCTTCAGGCGCGACGATCATGCGCGCGCCGTCATCGAGGGGTGTGAAGGATCGCATGAAGTATCGCGCGAGCTGCGCATAGCCGTGGCACACGATCCACAGCTCCTGCGAGTCCGTATCGCCGAGGCTGTAGTAACGCGCGGTGCGACGTATGGTGAGGTGGTGTTCGTTCACCGTCAGACGCCGAACGCCGGCGGAACCAAGGCGTGATGGCCGGTTGCATCCTGCCACGCCTGTGCCACCCTCAGCAGGTCCGCCTCGCCGTACAGTCTGCCGATGAACTGGGCGCTCACCGGAACATCGACATCGTTCCGCTGCGTGAAGCCCGCCGGCAGCGATACCTGCGGATGGCCCGTCAGGTTCGTGAGCAGCAGGACACTATTCGGGGTGATGACGACATCGACATCCCGCATCGCACGCTCCATCGCTTCCATGACGAGCGTGCGGACGCGATTCGCGTTGATATACTCCACGGCCGGCACGAAGCGGGCGTTGCGGAACGTGTTCGGCCACGAACTGCGTTCCGGATCCGGCACGATCAGCTCGTCGCGGTTGCTGCGGGTCAGCTCGTCGAACGCTGCGGCCGCCTCGACACCGAGGACGGACCCTGAGATCGCCTGGAGCGGATAATCCTGGACGGGCAGCTCGACCTCGATCAGGCCGGGCACGATCCGCTGCATGGCGGCGAGGGCTGCTTCGTCGAAACGATTGCGTTCGCCCTCGGCGTTCGTTTGTTCGAACGCGGACCGGAACCAGCCGATGCGGATGTCGGACAATGGACGTTCGGCATCCCAGTTGAACGGGACATCGCGCACGACCGGATCGCGACCGTCCGGGCCGCGGATGGCATCGAGCACGAGTGCACAGTCCTCCGCGCTCCTGCACATCGGACCGATCTTGTCCATGCTCCACGACAGGGCCATTGCACCATGCCGGCTGACGCGACCGTACGTGGGTCGCAGACCGGTCACACCGTTTCGTGTGGAAGGCGAGACGATCGAGCCCAGCGTCTCGGTACCGATCGCAAAGCCTACGAGACCGGCTGCCGTGGCCGCACCGGGGCCGGCGGACGAGCCGCTCGACCCCTCGTCGGGCCTCCACGGATTGCGGGTCATGCCGCCGAACCAGCGATCACCCTGCGCGAGCGCACCCATGGTCAGTTTCGCGATGAGCACGGCGCCCGCCGCGTCGAGCCGTTCGACCACCGTCGCATCGTAGTCGAGCAGCTGATCGCGATACGGCGTGGCACCCCACGTCGTCGGATATCCGCGTGCCGCGAGCAGATCCTTTGCACCCCATGGAATACCGTGCAGCGGCCCGCGATACGTGCCGGCGCGCAGTTCGGCGTCCAGTCGTGCGGCCTGCTCACGGGCGCGGTCGGCCGTCAGTGTCACGACCACGTGCAGCCTGGCGTCATGACGCTGGAGCCTGGTGAGGTACATCTCGGTGAGTTCGCTCGGCATGACCTGCTGCGTGCGGACCAGCTCAGCCAGCCGTGTCACCGGCCAGAAGGCGACCTGCTCGAGGTCCGCCGGGCGACGGACACCGGCCGCCCGCGTGTATCGGATCGGTCGCTGCTCCGTCGGCAGGATCATGCCGGCCAGCACGGGATCGAACTGTACGGCCGGCACCACGGAGTTCGGCAGCGCCACCTCGCGGAGGCGGTCGTAGTTGCGGACATTGTTCGACAGCGCGCGCGCGATGTTCTCGCGCTCTTCATCATCGAACTCGAGGCCCGCGATCTTCTCGGCTTGCGCAACCATCTCCTTCGTCACCGTCTCCTGCTGCTGCGCGATGCCCCACAGCACACCGGGCAGCAGCGTTGTCGACAGACCGGCGGATCCGAAGTATGCCATGAATGTGCGACGGTCGAGCGCCATATTCGTTCCCCTGTTCAGGACCATATTGCCGCTGTGTCTGCGGGCGGTGCGAGGCAGAGGTCAGGGTGCAGCAGACCGGCGAGGATCTCGATGCCGCGGACGAACCGCGGGCCGCTCCGGTTGAAGTACGCTGACCCATCCACCACGAATGCACGACGTTCGGCGACCGCCCGTGGTGCGACCGCGAGGAGTTCATCACGTGCGGCTTCCGCATCGACCTTTGTCGCCTCGAGGCCGTAGCCGCACGGCATGATCAGCAGGACGTCCGGGTCCAGCCCGTTGAGTGCCGCCCACGTCGTCTGCGTGGAATGCGCGCCGGCAGTACCGGAAAGGTTGTCACCGCCGGCGAGGTTGATCATCTCGGGCACCCAATGGCCGGGTGTGAACGGCGGATCCAGCCACTCGAGTGCGAGCACGCGCGGACGAGGGGCCCGTGCAACCGCCAGCGCTACCCTCTCCATCCGCGCCTCGATGCCAGCGACGACATCCGCCGCCTCGCCCGTGGCACCCGTCACCGAGCCGACCTGGATGATGCTGTCCAGGATGTCACGGATCGTGTGAGCGTCGAGCGACACGACGCTCGACGGCATACCGCGCCGCGAAACCAGTTCCTTCACGCCCGGTGTCGGTACCGCACAGACTTCGCACACAGCCTGGGTCAGGATGATGTCCGGTGCGAGTTCCTCGAGCAGCGTCTCATCGACTTCGTAGACACTGCCGTGCTCCTGCATCGCGTGGCGCAGTGCGCTGTCGATCTCACCACTGGTCTTTCCCGCCGGGTCGAAGCGGGGCCGGCTGAGGCGCGGCCGGTCGAGCACGTCCGGCGGCCAGTCGCACTCGTGCGAGATCGCCACCATCGATTCCTGGAGACCGAGCGCTACGCAGATCTCGGTGCCGCTCGCCAGGAATGACGCGATCCTCATCGACCGGGATCGGCGCGAGGCTCCATGGCGGACGGCTCGGAGTGGGAGTGGGGACCAACGCGTTCCGCGTCCGCGGCGGACATTCGACGGGTGGCCGACCCGCTGCGCGCATCTTCGACGAACGTGAGCCAGCCGTGCCGGTCGGGTACGCGGCCGTATACGATGTCGAGAAACTGCTTCTGGAGTGCCAGCGTGACGGGCCCGGCGGTGCCCGCGCCCACCGTGATCCGATCGATGCTGCGGATCGGCGTGACCTCTGCGGCCGTGCCGGTGAAGAACACTTCGTCAGCCGTGTACAGCATCTCGCGCGGGATCGTGCCCTGTTCCACCTCGATGCCCAGGTCACGGGCGATCGTGATGATCGACGCACGCGTGATCCCGCTCAGGATCGTGCCATCCACACCCGTTGTGCGGATCACGCCGTCCCTGACCAGGAAGACGTTCTGCCCACTGCCCTCGCTGACGAGTCCGTTCGGAGCGAGCGCGATCGCTTCGACGTAGCCGTTCGCAGCCGCCTCCATCTTGATCAGCTGTGCGTTGTTGTAGTGACCGGCTGCCTTGGCGAGTGCGGGGAACGTATTCGGCTCCGGCCGCTGCCACGTGGACACGCAGACATCGACGCCGTTCTCCAGTGCGCCCTCACCGAGGTACGTACCCCACGGCCAGCACGCAATGAACGTTTCGATCGGTGACACGCCCGGCATCATCCCGGCATCGCCGTAGCCGCGCAGCACCATCGGACGGATGTAGCACGCCTCGAGCTCGTTGCGCGCGATGAGATCGGCCGTCGCCGCCGTGAGCTCGTCGGGCGTCCATTCCGGTTCCATGCGATAGATGCGGCAGGAATCGTAGAGCCTGCGCAGATGCTCGTGCCAGCGGAAGATGGCCGGGCCGTGAGGCGTGCCGTAGCAGCGCACACCCTCGAATACCGAGGAGCCGAACTGCACTGCCAGCGAGAGCAGGTGCACATTCGCGTCCCGCCAGGGGATCACCTCTCCATCCCGCCAGATCCATTCAGCTTCGCGGATCACTTTTTACCTCCCGAATCAGACGAGCGCGCGGATCCAGCCGCCATCCACGGGGATCGAGGTCCCGGTGATATATGATGCCCGCTGGGATGCGAGGAACGCAACGAGCGCCGCCAGCTCCTCCGGCTCGCCCAGGCGCCCCATCGGGATCTCCCGTTCCCACGTCTCGTACGCATCCTTGATTTCGATATCGTCAGCCTCCGCCTTGTGCTCCGCGAGATGGACGAGGCGCTCCGTCCGCGTGTAGCCGGGCATGACGTTGTTGACTGTCACGCCATCAGCGGCAACCTCATTCGCGAGAGTGCGTGCGAAACCGGTCACGGCCGCACGAATGCTGTTGGACAGAATCAGTCCGTCGACCGGCTGCTTGACGGCGATCGATGTGATATTGATGATCCGACCCCACTGCCGCTGTTTCATCTGCGGCAGCACGCCGCGCACCAGATTCAGAACGCTCTCGAGATTCTGCGCGACCGCCTCGCGCCAGACGTCGGGCGAATGCGTATCGAACCGGCCCGCCGGCGGACCGCCCGTGTTCGTCACCATCACGTCGATCCGGCCAAAGCGGTCCTGCGCGGTGCGCAGCAGCCGGGTCACGTCGTCCGGATCCGTGAGGTTCGCCTGGACGGGAAGCACATCGCCGCCAATACCGCTCGATATGTCGTGCGCGGCTGCGGTGACCTCTCCCTCATCGCGTGAACAGAGGACGAGCGCGCAGCCTTCGTGCGCGAGCTCATTCGCGACGGCGCGCCCGAGGCCGCGGCTCGATCCTGCAACGAGCGCGACCTTGCCGCGCAGTCCGAAATCCATTTGTCACGTCCGATGGAAGTAGGAATCGGTGTGATTGAGCCAGTCCTCGCGGGGTGGGCTGAAGATGTCCATGTCGAGCGTGTCCTCGAGCGCTTCCGCCTGGTGCCAGACATTCGACGGTATGTGCAGCACCTCGCCCGCCCGCACGGTCACCTCCTCACCGCCGTCCTCGCCGATACGGAACCGGAGCGCGCCATTGATGATGTAGGTGAACTGTTCGTTGTGGTGCTGGTGCTTCGGCACAATGCAGCCCTGCTTCAGGTACACGTGCGCGAGCATCATCCCGTCGCCCGTGATCAGTTTGCGATCCAGCGAGGCGGTGACGCGCTCGAGGGGAACGTCGTCCCAGCGGAACAGTCGGGTATTGGACATAGTCGTAGAGTTCGAGGAATGACGGATTCGGGAGCATAGGACGTGGCTCCGTCTGGCGCAAATCGCGCGGGCGCAGCCGGGTGGCGCGAGTTGCTCCGCCTGGACTCAGCGCGCGGGCGCAGCCGGGTGGCGCGCTTCACTCGGCGCTCGAACAGTCCTCGTCGCTTCGCTCCTGCGGAACTCGCGGCGAGTGAAGCGCGCCGCCCGGCTGCCCGGACGTATGAGGCCGCCTCCCCTGGGGCTGGACGCTCGAGGACGGGCGGGCGCAGAGGCCGGACGTACTGCGGGGGGATGTTGCCCGATCGAGGACGGACGGCGCAGAGGCCGGGCGTACTGCGGGTGCGGCATGCTGCTCTATCGCGTCCGTGACGCGAGGGCGGGCCACCGGCCGCCAGGTGCCAATCGGGGCTGCGACGCCGCTGGCCTTGCTGCTCACCGTCCGCAAATGGCCAATACCCTGTCGTGCAGCGACGTGGGCGATGGCGTTGCAGTGCGCCGCCTCCGGCACCCGGGGCGAGGGGGCGGCGGTGTTCGTGCGCCGCGAGTTCCGCAGGAGCGCAGCGACGAGGACTGTTCGAGCGCCGCATGAATACCGCCGGACCCTCGCCGCCCCCCCGTGCCCGATGACAGCGATGCTCACCTGCGCGCGGGGTTGGGCGTGCGTGCAGACCGTTTTGCCGCGGCGGTCTGGCGCGGCGCGTCCCCCTGTGCTGCGTCGCTCTTCATGCTGAGCGCAATGCGGTTGCGGTCGAGGTCGACATTCATGACGGTCACACTGACCTTCTGTCCGACCTTCACCACGTCCGCCGGATCCTTCACGAAGCGGTCGGCGAGCTGTGAAACGTGGACGAGGCCGTCCTGGTGCACGCCGATATCGACGAACGCACCGAAGGCGACGAGGTTCGTCACTACACCTTCCAGCTTCATGCCCTGCTTCAGATCCTTCG
>JAGTUV010000009.1 GCA_018224305.1 Gemmatimonadota bacterium | reverse complement strand
GCGGGCGATGGGATTCGAACCCACGACATTCAGCTTGGAAGGCGACTGAACTGCGCCTGACGGACGCTCACTTTCGCAGATTCATGCGGTTTTCGGGGTCCGATCGTCAGCCAGCGTCAGCCAGCGTTGGTGGGGTTTTGACACAACCCTCGGCACAACCTTTCCGCGCCGTCGCCGTGCTGCCACTTAGCGGGGCTTACGTATCAGCCCGGCAGCATCGGTGATCTCAATAGGAAGCTGACAATCCCTCAGAAAGCTGGGCAGACCGAGCACCCCGGCTACGATGATAGCTCGATGATACCCCTTCCCCACCTTGTTCGCGGGAGTTCGTGGGACGCTGCAAGCTTCCACAGGTCAAGGTGACACTGGCCCCCGCCGCCGATGCCCCTTCGTCCAACGACAGATCGTCAGAGGCGAATCATGCGGGGCTTCCACCCGAGACCAGGGAGGTGTCCAAATGCGGCTGAGAATGATGTTGCTGTTGCTCACGGCGTTCGCGGCTACAAGCTGCGCGGACGTTACTGGACCGGCGGGTGAGATTGTTGAACCCTTGGGCCTTACACCGTCCGGGGCCACGGACGCCTGTGTCGAGGAGGGCCTCTGTATTCTGGACCCCATCGAGGTAGACGGGTGCAGTGATGGGGGTTGCTGGTGCGATGATTGGTGGTGCTATGATTGGGATCCATACGACCCTACGACTTACGACGATCCTGGCTATCCCCGTGGCGGTAGCGGCGGCGGTGGGGGAAGCTATCAGCCTACCACCTATCGTCTTTGTGACCCCAGCGTCCCCGGAGATTGCCTAGAGAGCGTTGAGGTGGCAACCTGCCCGGCCTGGGTTCGAGGAAACACGGCGCTTCATTTGAAGACGTGGCGAGAAATTCCGCTTGGACCCTTCATTTTCAGAGGACCGCACGAGAACCAGACGTTCAAGTCGGACCCAACAGCGAGTACTGGAATCTTCCGGCCGTATGCGATAGATCCATTTACGAACCAGTCAGATTCCACAGTCTGGATGGCCAAGGGTGTGTATATCGCCGTATGCCATCGCGTCGGCTTGATGAGCGTCCAGGTCACGCCGGTGAGAAAACGTGACGGCTCACACGAGTTCAAGGGCGACGTCTGGCAGGTGCCAACGGGCGGATGAGCAGAGTTGCCGCTCGCCTGCGGGGCGTAGGGAATGGCTGCGTTTCGCAGGCGAGTTCCTCATCAATGGAGGATCAGTAAGTGGAGTTCGATCGTGATTACCCGATCAACGCGCTAGACTTCGACATCGCCGCCGGTCGTACGACGGAGGACCTTCTAGCGAGGCGAGATGAGCTCGTGCGTCTCGTCCTCGAGTTGGTGCCGGACGAGGAGAAGGATGCATTTAAGCAAGTTCTCACACCTCCTACAACAAACTTGATAGCCAGCGTGCCTATCGAAGAACTAGCAACACTGCTGTCTGAGATCTATGCGATTGATGAAGTGTTGCCCCCCGACGCTGTCTGACGGGTTGCCATGATGCAGAAACGGGAGCAGCCACGTTCTCATGGCGCTCCACTCCTGTGTTTCGCTCCTTTGACCCGGTCAGCCCGCGTCGGTGGGTTTCTGACACCACCTCTGGCAACGCTCCGTCAGGTCGATAGTCACCTTCAGCGACCACGCGTGCTCTGGGAGGAACAAGAAAAGGACGTGCGCCGGGGGGACCATTTGGCCGTCGAACGGAGGAATACGATCTCACATGGGGGGCATGGCCCAGTAGATAATTTATACACCGCCTCTGGGCACTACTCGCCGGACAGCAAGAAGCCCCGCCAGCGTAAATGATGACGGGGCTTTCTCTTACACAGAGCGGGCGATGGGATTCGAACCCACGACATTCAGCTTGGAAGGCTGACGCTCTAGCCAACTGAGCTACGCCCGCGTGTTCCGAGCGTGGAATGTCGCTCAAATACGGACTCCGAGCAAGGCCGTTCCCCGGTGTCCGCGCAGGCCGTTTACGTCATGAGGCCTCGGCCGGGACGCTGGCCCCTGTTACCGGATCGGACGCGTGGACGCCGAGGAGGTAATCGATGACGTCGCCAGCGGTATATGACTCCCGCGTGCGCAGGAAGTCCTTCATGAGCAGCAGATCATCACCGCTGGTAATCAGGGCGCGCTCCGGGCCGTCGTCCCGTTCCTGTGGGTGGCCTATGTTGGCCATGAGTCCGTTGCAGAGGCACTTGCGGCCGTCCGTCTCATCGACAGAGCCGCCCTTCTTGGCGAATGCATCGACCGGTTCGGCGGCACAGCGGTAGCCGATCCTGCCGTCCTCGCGTCGGTAGGCGTTGCGCAGGTAGCCGAGATCGCACACGCGTTCGCGCCCGGCGTAGAGCGTGTCATCGGAATTGGTGTCATCGAGGCCGACGACCTTGAACGGGAACCCGGTCGGAGAGGCGCGCGGATCGGTCACCACATCGGCACCGCCGGAGCGCACCTGCTGGAGCACGCGATGCTTCAGATCGGAGGCGAGGCCGCTTTCATCGGCGTAGGCGAACAGGGTGCCGACCTGGATGCCCGCGGCGCCCGCGCGGAGGGCGGCCTGCAGGCCTTCCGCGGAGCCCGTTCCGCCGGCGAGCCAGAAAGGGAGGCCCAGGCTGCGCATCACGTCGAGGTCGACGGTATCACGCTCACCGTACACCGGCTCGCCGCGGTCATTCATGACCGTAGCGCCGCGCGGCGGCGCATTGTGGCCGCCGGCCGTCGGACCCTCGACGATGAAGCCATCGATACGGCCCACCGACTTGCGCGCGAGCATGGTCGCAAGCGAGTGGGCGGCGACGACGGGAAAGAACAGAGGCCGGTGGAGTGCGGGCACGGCACCGGTCCAGTGCCGGGCCGGATCGAATGTGATGCTCTCACTCTCGCCTCGCTCCAGTCCTTCCACATCGAACTTCATGGAGGCTGGACGTCCCTCTGCGAACGCATCGAGCACGGCAGGGATTTCGCGCGGGATGCCGGCTCCCATGATGATGCAGTCGACGCCCGCCATCATCGCGCCGTAGAGCGTGGCGAGGTTCGGAAGCTGGACCTTGGTGAGCAGGTTCATCCCCACCATACCCTCGTGGCCCTCCCGGGCCAGGTACACCTCGACGAAGCTGGCGAGCATGGTGACCTGTTCGCGTGCCTGGCTCACGATCTGGCGCCACATGGGGAGGGCCCGATACGGCGCGCCCGCGCGCCCGTCGGGCAGCAAGTACGCATCGAGTGCGGCCGCACTCACGTCCGGCAGCGGAAAGTGCTCCATCGCGCGACGCACATGTCCGCCCGGATCCCCATCCTGGAGGCGTCGCACGAAGAGCGAGTCGATGGCAGTACCGGACACGACGCCGAGCTGACCGCGACGCGATACAGCGCGCGCCAGTTGCCAGCCGGACACGCCAATGCCCATGCCGCCCTGGATGATAACGGGCATCGGATATTCGATAGTCGTCATTGGAACAACCCTTTCATGGCTGTGTCGACTGCCGCACAATCAACGTGCGGCCGTCGGGACCGAGAGTGACGAGATCAACTGTGCCAGCATGCATGTGCAGCACGGTGTCGAGCGCCAGAACGACAGACTCTTCCGCCGGCAAGCCGGCACCGGAGGCGAAGCGGACGCGGACATGATGCGGTCCGGGTTCGAGCGACAGTTCCTTCAGGACAAAGAGCGGGCGGTCGCCCTTCGCGCCGCCCTGCAGCACCCTCGAGGTGTCCGCAGTCCGCGCGTCCACCTGCACAATGAGGTCGTACGCCGCGCTACGGCTCTGACAGACTTCGGGCGTACGCATATGCACGGGGAGCGCATCGAGCTCGGCCTGCGTACGAGGCCTGCACGTCTCCGCGACGGGCGCGCGCAACCGCCACGACAGTCGCAGTGTCGCGCTGTCGGAGCCTGGTGGCTGATAGGGTGCGCGCGCAAGCCAGCCGATGCCCACGGTCATGACGGCAGTGACGAGCACGGGCGCGAGCCAGCGGACGATTCGGGTGCGCACCGCACGGCCTCGTTCCGGGTTCATGGGCGCTGCACTCACGAGGATTCCTCCTGGACGGCGGGCTGAGCCTTTCTGCACAGATCGACGACGTCGATCTCACCGTTGGCGTCAGCGAGCGCATCAATCTCGGCAGCGAACGCACGCACGGACTCGTGGAGGAGTACCTTTTCCCCGAGCGTCGCCTGGACCAGCCGGATGCGGCTGCGATCGACGCGCGGCTTCAGGTCGGCGGCACGTCCCTGAAAGAGGCGTTCCTCAGTCCAGGTCACTCCTTCACGTGTCCGGCCGTCGTGCTCGGGGCAGCCGGCTACCAGCACGCCGCCGGCACCGCCGCGCAGAAGGATCTCCACGGTCGACGAATGCATCGCACCGATGCATGGCACGCTCATGAACTTCGCACCGGATCGCTCCGCCTCCGCACGTGCGCCGCTCCAGCTGCAGCCGACGATCACGAGGTCCCGTTCCCCCGGCGTCTCCTCCGCCAGGAACGCGCGCGCCTCCTCGAGCTGCGCGCGCGCAGACGTGCCGAGCGCGCTGATGGCCATCGGCGGACACGAACCTATGCAGATGCCGCAGCTCGTACAGAGCTCCGTCTTCACCCGCGCGATCATCCCTTCCCTGTCACCTGTTCGAGCGATCATCTCGATCGCATCGTACGGGCAGTCATGAACGCACTGCTCGCAGCCGGTGCATGTGCGTTCATCGACAGTGGCGGGCGCAGGCAGCTCCTGGGGACGCGGCCTTGTCAGCCACGGGATGGCGGCAAAGAGAGCCAGCACCAGAACGCCGAGCAGCCACACCCCCCATGCGGGCAGCCGTATCGTCAGCGGGAGCCAGAATCCGAAGAACCAGTCCACCGGCACATTCTGTGGCACGCGCAGCAGGTCCGCGGCGGGCGCCATCGGCGGGGGCCAGACGATCGCGAGCAGCGTGAGCGCGGCGATGCTCCCCCACAGCACCGGGCGCGCCGGCAACAGCACCGGCCGCGCCACGCGTGCGATGTGAACCCAGAGCAGAACCCCCATGCCGATCGGCAGTGCGATGTGCGCGAACAGATTCAGGAAGAAGAATCCGCCGGGCAGGTCACTCTCGCCGACGAACGAGCGACCGATCGGCTCGCTGAACAGCGGCAGCGCATCCAGCCACCGCGCACCTTCCGCCGCGATCAGCTGTGCGTGCGTGTCCCACACCAGCACGTAACCGGTCCAGCCGGATACCATGATCACAACCAGCAGGACTACTCCGCTGACCCACGCGAGTGCGCGCGGCCCCCACGTGCGTCTCTGCGCGTACATCCGGAACGCATGCACGAGCGCAGCCACGACCGCCGCATCCGACGCAAAGCGATGCAGACCCCTGATCCAGCGGCCCGTCCACAACTGCGCATCGATGCGTTCGACTGATGCGTGCGGCGCGCCGATCCGATAGTAGATGAGCAGATACAACCCGGTCGCAAGCAGCACCAGGAGCATTGCGATCACTATCGCACCGCTGTGATACAGAGGGTTGTAGCGTGACGTGTAGACGCGATTGAGCCAGGTGTCCACCCGTGAGATGCTTCGATAGCTGAACCGCGGCTGCATCCTCGCCCATCGCCAGAGGAATAATCGGCCGAACCCTGCTGGGGCGGCACACGGTAAAGTAGGGGCCGAACCCCGTGTTCGTTGTGGGGAATATCCTGATAAAGGTTCAGGAATCCGACTATGGCCGCCGCCGCTGCCCGGTATATCCTCATATCTACATGCTGTACTCCACTTATGCCGGGCCGACTTCAGTCACCGGAGCAAACCATGAGCAGTGATCGCACACCTGATGCATACGACAACGACCCAGCGAAGGAGCCGCTCGGCCAGCGGCTCTACGACAACTGGCTGCTTCTGATGATCGCGGGGATTGTGATCATGGGCGTGATCTACACGGGCTGGGGCCTGTGGGAGATCACGAGCATGCCGACGGCGGAGCTGCCATGACCGCCCCGGCGCAGGACGGAGACCGGCGCCCAATGAACACCGGCATGGTCTCGCCGAAGGGGCGCTGGTGGGTGCCCGCACACCGTTCCGAGAAGGTGTGGTTCGGGATCGCGTTCGCGTGGTGCATGGTGCTGTTCGCGATGATGCCGCTCTGGCACTGGAAGGGCGGACAGAACGCGTCGGGCATCCGAAGCAGGGTGGAGCCAGCCGCGTTCGAGGCGCGCGTCAATCAGTTCGTAGCGGACTACCAGGTGGGCACCATGAACGGGTTCCCGGTTGTCGAACCGCCTCCGGGCAGCGACGTGTACATGCTCGGACGCATGTGGAGCTGGTACCCGATACTCAAGCTGCGGAAGGGCTCCGAGTACACGCTGCATCTGTCGTCCACGGACGTGAACCACGGCTTCTCGCTGTATCCCGTCAACATCAATTTCCAGATCGTCCCCGGATACGATTATGGACTGAAGATCGTGCCGACCGAAGCGGGCGACTTCGGGGTGATCTGTAACGAATTCTGCGGTGTAGGCCATCACCTGATGCTGGGCAAGGTACTCGTGACGAATGAGGACGGAACAATGCCCGGCGAAGCCGCGCAGGCGCTGGAGGTCAACTGATGGCAACGGTACTCGAGACGCCGCAGGGTGGAAGCGGCCCCGGCGAGGTGTTCCGCACCTGCGAGGTAACCGGGCTGAAGCTGCATCGTCCGGCGGAACGACTCATCAAGGCGAATGCCGTGGCCGCGACCGTGGCCCTGCTCATCGGCGGCGTCAGCGCCATCCTGATACTGCTCACGCGCTGGCAGGCGGTGCACCTGCTGGATCCCGTAATGTTCTATCGGGTGCTGACGGCGCACGGACTCACGATGCTGATCTTCTTCATCATCTTCTTCGAGATGGCCGTCCTGTATTTCGCGGCGGGCCCGATGCTCAACAGCAGGATCGCCGCGCCGAAGCTGGGGTGGTTCAACTTCGGGCTGATGACGCTGGGAGCAACGCTGTGCGAGTGGATGATCTGGACCGGCAAGGCCGACGTTCTGATGACATCCTACATCCCGCTGCGCGCGGACCCGCTGTACTACCTGGGCATCATCTTTTTCGCGGTGGGCGCACTGCTGGTGTGCTTCCAGTTCTTCGCGACGCTCGTGATCGCGAAGCGCGAGAAGACGTACGAGGGATCGCTGCCGCTGGTCACGTACGGCGCTGTTGCGGCGGCCATCATCGCCGTGATCACGCTGCTGCACGGGGCGGCCACGTACATCCCGACGTTCTTCTGGTCGATCGGCTGGATGAGCGTCGATCCGCAGGTGTATCGTATGCTCTGGTGGGCGCTCGGCCACTCGTCGCAGCAGATCAACGTCGCGGCGATGGTTGCGATCTGGTACCTGCTGGGCGCGCTCACGGTCGGATCCGTGGTACTGAGCGAGAAGATCAGCCGCACGGCGTTCGTGCTCTACATCCTGTTCATCTCGATGGCCTCCGCACACCATCTGCTGGTGGACCCCGGCTTCAGCTCGTCGTGGAAGGTGGTGAACACCAGCTACTTCATGTACATGGCGGTACTGGCGAGCATGCTGCACGGGTTTACGGTGCCGGCGGGCGTGGAGATCGGCCAGCGGCTTCGCGGTGCATCGCAGGGCCTGTTCGGCTGGGTGAAGCGAGCGCCATGGGGTGACCCGGGCTTCAGTTCGCTCGCACTGTCGATCGTCGTGTTCGGCTTCGTCGGTGGAATCACGGGAGTCACGATCGGTACGGAGCAGATCAACATTGTCGTACACAACACGCTCCGCGTGCCCGGCCACTTCCACGCAACGGTAGTGAGCGGCACCACGATGGCGTTCATGGGCCTGACGTACTACCTGATCCCGCTGATTTTCCGCAAGAAAGTGGCGTTCTGGCGGCTCGCGCAAATACAGCCGTACATGTTCGCGGGCGGCATGCTGGTCTTCTCGATCTTCATGTCGTTCTCGGGCGGCTTCGGCGTACCGCGCCGGCACTGGGATATCGGCTTCACGGGCGCACCGTTCGAGCAGGCATTCCATCCCGCGGTCGACGCGCTGATGGGGATCATGGCGCTCGGCGGCCTCGTTGCGGCTTTGGGCGGCGGCCTCTACATCCTGATTACCGTGTGGTCGGTGTTCTTCGGCAAGCCGTTCACGGAAGCGGACCGCGTACCCGGCGCGAAGGGTCTGCCACAGGGTATCACTCGCCCGCCGCGTCCCGTGACCGTGGCAGATGAGGCGAACCTGCCGACGGGACGCCTGGGTCAGGCACCCGGCACCATGATTCTCGTCGCCGTGTTCCTCGCCGCGTTCGCGATCTACTACTTCGCGAACTGGAAGCTGCTGTCCTTCGTGTGGAAGATCGGCTGATGACGCACCCGCCTGCACCGGACCGGGAAGCGCGAATCGTGATGACCGGACTGATCGCACTGTTCGTCATTACGAGTGCGTGGTGGGCACTGGCCTTCTGGCCGGTGCAGGATGGGCCCGTGTGGCTCGAGCGCACACGCTACGTGTGCTTCGGCGTGACCGAGAGCGGACTGCCGGATGCGGGCGGCTGGATCGGCCTGATCTTCGGCCCGCTCGGCATGCTCATCATTCTGCTGATCGCGTGGTGGGGCGGCGTGCGCCGGCTCGCGGAACGTGCCCGTACGTCGCGGGCTCTGTCGGCAACACTGGGCGCACTGGCGATCGGCTGCATGGTGCTGGTCATTGGTGCGGGCGCGAGAGTGCAGCAGGCGCGCGCACTGGCATTCATACCGGATGCGGACGGCGAGCTTCCTCCATCCACCTACCCGAGACTCGACCGTCGTGCGCCGGCTCTCGCACTACAGGCGCACGATGGTGTTACGCGGGAGCTGGCGCAGTTCCGCGGAGCACCGGTGCTCGTGACGTTCGCGTACGCACACTGCGAGACGATATGCCCGCTCGTCGTGAAGCACGTGCTCACGGCGCAGTACGATCTGGCGGCCGGCGGCATGGACGTCACGGTGCTGGTCGTCACGCTGGATCCGTGGCGCGATACGCCCTCGCGGCTCCCGGCGATGGCGAAGTCGTGGGGACTTCCGGCGGCCGATGCATGGGTGCTCGGTGGATCGGTCGATGATGTGGAGGGCGCGCTCGACGCATGGGAGGTCCCGCGTGTGAGAGATATGACCACGGGCGAGATCACACATCCGTCACTGGTCTACATCATCGATCGGGATGGCCGGATCGCGTACGCGACTACGGGGGGCTCGGCGGCGATCGTTAACCTCGTGGGTCGTCTCTGATGTCGGCGCGCGTACTGAGCGGGTACTACGAGCTGACGAAGCCCGGCATCACGCTGTTCATCGGCACGAGCGCTGCCGCGGGCTTCATCACGGCGACGGGCGGGTGGGGCCAGCCCGTGCGACTCGCCATTGCATTGCTCGCGACCATGCTCATGTCCGGGGGGGCAGCAGCGTTGAATCACCTGGCCGAGCGTACGGGCGATGCACGGATGCGCCGCACCGCCGGACGGCCCATCCCGTCCGGCATGATCAGTCCGCGCAACGCCGGCCTCTTCGGCTGGAGCCTCAGCGCCGTGGGGTTCGTCATCTCGGTCAGCCTGCTGCCCTGGCCCGCGACGGTATTTCTCGTGCTGAGCCACGTCAGTTACGTCTATCTGTACACACCGCTCAAGCGCCGCACCGCTTTCTGCACCCTCGCGGGCGCGATCCCCGGTGCACTACCCGTGCTGGCGGGATGGACGGCTGCGGGCGTGCCGATCAACGGAGCGGCACTGGCACTGACCGGGGTGCTGTTCATGTGGCAGATACCACACTTTCTGGCCATCGGCTGTCTGGGCAGGGAGGACTATGAGCGAGCGGGCTGTGTGCTGCTGAACATCGTGGAACCCACGGGACGGTCGAGCGCCCGGGTCTCGTTCATGTACGCGTTCGCGATGCTCGTGTGCGTTGTGATGCTCGGCCTCTCGGCACCGATCGGTGCACTGTACGCGGCCATCGCCGGCACGACGGCAGCAGGATACGTACTCTTTGCTTGGCGGTTCGTGCGCGAGCCGGAACGCCTCCCCGCACGACGGCTCTTCTTCAGCTCACTGCTCGTGCTGCCGCTGGTGCTGGGTGCACTGGTGGCGGACCTGCTGCTTCCCTTCTGATCCACGCGGTCCGGTCGCCGGCACAGGATCGCCCCTCGCTCCTCGACGTGCGCGTCACCCGCCGCGTGCGAGCCTGACGGCTGCAATGACCACGATGATGCCGAGCACGGCACTGAATCTGGCCAGCAGCGCCGCACGCCGGCGTATCGCCAGCGCCTCCGGTGTGCCGGGCGTCAGGCGGGCTGCGGCAGGGCCGACTCCGAAGTCATGCACTGCCTGAACGATCAGCATCGCAGTCACGGCACCGACCTTCCACGCGAGCGACCGGCCGTATCGTGAACTCCAGTAATCCCCGCTCGCCAGAACATCGAGCGTCAGCATGCCGCGGAAATACAGATTGAGCGTTCCCGTGACCAGGAGAATGACGATGGCGATCCAGCCAGCCGTACGGAACTGTTCGCCGAGCCGGCGGAACAGCATCGCGCGCAGTTCCGGCGGCTCGACGGCCCGCAGGACCGGGGCACCGACTACGGCGAGGAAGAACATACCGCCGAGCCAGAACAGCGCGGCGAACACGTGCACCGTCACGTTGATGAAGTAGAAGGACATCGTGAAAGGCCGCCGTCAAGTCGCCGTCGCGGACGGCATCTGACCACCAGCCGGCGGTTGACCGCGCGCCGCCCGTCCCTGCGCCGGAACACCGTCATCAATGACCGGCAGCGACCGATCAGTCAGCCCGCGGCGTTCGAAGTACTCCGCCACCGGCTCGGCCTCGCCCGCATCGACCATGCGCTGCCAGCGTGCTGGCACGTGCGCACAGAATGGCTCGGACTCCATGTAGTCACCGGACACGGCATACGCGCGAGCCCGGCTTCCACCACACACATCGCGGTACTCGCAGACGCCGCATTTCCCCTTCAGCCGTGTGCGGTCGCGCAACTCCACGAACAGCGGCGCATTGCGGTACACATCCACGATGTCGTCCTTGCGCACGTTGCCGGCCGCGAGCGGGAGAAACCCGGAAGGGTATATTGCGCCCACGTGGCTCACGAAGACGAAGCCATCGCCGTCGTTCACGCCCTTGGCCCGGCCGACGCCGTCAGCGAGCGAAAAGCCGACACCTGCCGTCAGCGGAGTTACAGCGGCCGTGCGATCGCCCGCGCGGCGTTCAGCGACCTGGCGCTGGAGGATCACACGCCGATACTGCGGTCCGGCCGTGCTCTTGATGTCGAACGGCGCTGTCTGTGACAGGTCATACATGCGATGGAACACGCTCTCGAATTCGTCGGCACTCGCGACGTCGCCGGACTTCGCACGACCGGTCGGCACGAGGAAGAACACGCTCCAGAGCGTGATGCCGAGCTGGACCATCAGGTCGCACAGCGCGTCGAAATCGTCGAGGTTGTGCATGCTGACCGTCGTGTTGACCTGTGTCGTGAGCCCGATCTCGCGCGCGACCTCCAGCATCCGGATGGTCCAGGCCCACGACCCCTCGACCCCCCGGAACGCGTCATGGATGTCTGCGCTCGACCCATCCAGACTCACCGCCAGGCGCGAGAGTCCTGCCGCCTTCAGGTCCCGGAGCACGGGTTCGGTCATCAGCGGCGTGCCGGATGGAGTCATCGCCATGCGCAGCCCGATCGAAGCGCCGTACTCGACGAGTTCGACAACGTCGGGACGCTTCAGCGGATCGCCGCCCGTGAGGACGAACAGAGGCCGGCCGAACCGGCGCACGTCGTCCATGAGGCGCTTCCCCTGCTCCGTCGACAGCTCCAGCGGATTGCGATTCGTCACCGCTTCCGCGCGGCAGTGCAGGCAGGCGAGGTCGCATGCGCGCGTGACCTCCCAGATGACGAGGAACGGTGACTGCGCGAAATCGATCCCGGCGAGATCCGGCCTGCCGGATGGCGCACCTGCGCCGGTGAGATCCGGCCTGCCCTCAGACGGAGTGGAGGTGGCGAGATCCGGCGTGCGTTCCGCTTTCATGCTGCCCTTCCCTGCACATCGAGGTTCCGCACGTGGTGCAGCCACCACAGCCATGCACCGAAGATCACCAGCGCGACGCCCTGGTGAATCACACCGAGGCTGATCGGCACCAGATACACGAGCGTCAGAACACCGAGCAGATACTGCACGGAGATGAGGCTCAGCACGATGACGCCGAGCCGGCGCGACAGCGCATCAGCAGCGGAACGGAGCACGCGCGCGACAAAGACGACTGCGACGACGAGCAGCAGCGTGCCAAGCACGCGGTGCATCCACTGCACTGCGACGGGGTTCTCGACGAAGTTGCGCGTAAACGGATCGAGACGAAGCAGTTCCGCCGGGACCAGGCTGCCGCCCATCAGCGGGAACGTCGGATAGAACTTGCCGGCACGCAGCCCCGCGACGAACGCACCCCATACGATCTGCACGCTCGTCACAGCGCCGAGCAGCGCCAGACCGCGTAACATCATTCGATGGACGCCCGGGTCCACCACAGCGCGTGCCCGCGTCAGGCGGAGGTCGCGCGCGAGCCAGAGCGCGTAGCCGAAGATGAGGAAGGCCAGACTCAGGTGTGCGGCGAGGCGGTAATGACTGACGCTCGGGCGGTCGACGAGTCCGCTCATCACCATGAACCAGCCCATGACGCCCTGCATCCCGCCCAGCGCAAACAGTGCGAGCGCACGACCCGTAAGCGCACGGTTGAAGTAGCCGCGCGCCAGGAACCAGACGAACGGGATCAGGAACGCGAATCCGATCAGCCTTGCAAGCAGGCGGTGCAGATACTCCCAGAAGAAGATGAACTTGAACTCGGCGAGTGTCATGCCGGTTCGCCAGTCGTAGTCCGGGAACTGCCTGTACGCTTCGAACGTCGCCTGCCACTGCGCGTCGCTGAGCGGCGGTATCACGCCGAAGAGCGGGTCCCAGGAAACGATCGACAGCCCGGACAGCGTCAGGCGCGTGATTCCTCCGACGACCATCACACCGAACGTCAGCGCGGCGATGCTCCACAGCCAGACGCGGATGGGACGCCGCTTCTCTTCGGGGATGTCGAGCCGCCAGTCCGGTCGAACCGCAACCGGTGCCGCAGGGGAGAGTGTGGCCATGAACGTTCAGCCGCCCGGTCGCGGGGTGATGATCGCCACAAAGCGGAGCGGCTCCGCGCCGGCATCGATGGAGTGCACCTCGTCCGGCTCGAACACCGCGATCTGTCCCGTCTCCAGCCGCGACTCGGACTCCGATCCGCGGAATACGCCGGAGCCCTCGGTCACATGCACGGTCACGGTCGAAGTGCTGCGATGCTCGGCGACCTGCTGCCCGGGCAGCAGGTGAAAGGCGACGATCCGGGCGTTCGGATGGTCGTACAGGAGCGCGGTCGCCGGACGGTCGTCCCGCGCACCCGGTCCGATCGGGAGCGCGTTCACGCCGCCGCTCCGATTACGCTCAACAGCTCGCCCTGTAGCTTTACCGGATCGGCGCCATCGCGCACCGCCGCCTCCGCCACCGACGCCGCGCCGCCGCAGCATGCATCGATGCCGTATCGGTTGAAGATCTCGACCGTCGCCGGGAACCGGCGGATCGTTTCATTGACTGTCATCTGCATCACAGTTGCTCTGCTCATCATCGACTCCGTCATGTCGTATACAATGGGGGTTCAGTCCGCCACCATCCAGTGCGCGACCGCCAGGACAGTGCGACCCGCGTCACGCGGCAGGTCCAGAGTGCAGGACGCCAGGGCGCGCTGCCCGTCGGACCGGACCGAGCGTCAGCCACAGGTTGCCGATGAACAGGAACGAGCCGGTGGCGCTCACGACCCCACCCGTCATCACCGCTGCCGTGCCCGCTTCCCACATCGATGGCCGCAGCAGCCAGCCGCCAACCAGGCCCACGAGGCCGACATTCGCCACCCACAGATGCAGCACCGCAACCCTGCGGCTGCGCAACGGGCTGCCTGTGAATCGCGGAATCACGTGGTATGCGACGCCGAAGATCATCATGCTCACGAAGCCGAGCAGGTTCGCATGAACGTGGGCAGGACGGTAGAGGATCGCCTGCGGTGACACCGCCATCCACACCCCGAGCAATACGCCGCCGCCCAGCCACAGCAGGCTCGATCGGATGAAGTTCCTGACGAATGGTTCCATGGGTCCTGTCGTTGTCTCGATCCGACGTCCGGCGATTCACGACATAAAGGTAGGAAATAGGTGAATCGGCATCCGTCGGGCGCGAGCGGATTCTGATGTAGTGGATCGGAGGACGGCATTGTGGGGAAACTCCCCACATAATTATCAAGAACATCGTCTTGAATAAGGCAGGCAGTACGGCGATCGTCTGACCCGTACGACAACGGAGGGTGAATGGACCGCAACGGCGGCCGGGAAGAGATTGTTCAGGCGGCGCTGAGCGCACTGGCGGCTGGCGCGCTGGGGCCGAGCGTGCCGGCGGCGAGCCCGGCGGGCATGAGTGCGCCGGGGCTGAACGGGACGCGGCGGGAGCTGGTGAACAGCCTCAAGCGTCGGGGCTCGGCGACGATCCCGCTGCTGTCGGAGGAGGCGAGGCTGAATGTCGAGACGGTCCGGCATCATCTGCAGGCGCTGACGGCGGAGGGCCTGGTGGAGCGGCGGGGCACGCGGCGTTCGGGGCCTGGCCGGCCGGAGGTGGTGTACGCGTTGACGGCCGCATCGGAGTCGCTGTTCCCGCGTCGTGAAGGCGAGGTCCTTCGGGGCCTGGTCATGCACCTGGTGTCGACTGGAAATGAAGCGCTGCTCGAGGAGTTCTTCGACGAGTACATCGCCGAGCGGCGTGACGCCGCGCTGACGCGGGTCGCAGGGCTGGAGGGTCCGGCCCGGGCGGAGGAGGCGGCCCGGATCCTCTCCGAACTGGGGTTCATGGCGCTGGCGCACGAGGGAGCGGAACAGCCCGAGCTTCGGCTGTGTCATTGCCCGCTGCGCGAGGTGGTGGACGTGACGCGGGTTCCCTGCCGCGCGGAGTTGGCGTTCGTGAGGGAGCTGATGGGCGAGCGGCTGACGCGTCTGAACTACATCCCGGCGGGAGACGCGTCCTGCACGTATCGCAGAGGAGCGGCGTAATGGATGTGCGCACGAGGAGCGCCGGCACGAAACCGCAGACTGTGCCGACAGCGGCGCCCGGTATGGCGGGCGCGAACGCGCCGCCGTTCATCCTGCCGGGCGAGCACTTCGCTGCCGCGCTGCTGTTCCTGCTGTCTGGTGCCGCGGGCGTGGTTCTGGTCGCGGGCGACCTGGCGGGCGGCGCGTTTCTGTCGCCGCGGGTCGCGGGTGTCACGCACCTGTTCACGCTGGGCTGGATCACGACATCGATCATGGGCGCGCTGTACCAGTTCCTGCCGGTGGCGCTGGGGAAGCCGATCCGTTCAGTGCGGCTGGCGCACGCGAGCTTCGCGCTGTACGTGCCGGGCCTGGCCGCGTTCGTGATCGGACTCGTGCTGTACCGTCCGGTTCTGATGCTGGCCGGCGCGGCCACGTTCGGCGCGGGCATCCTGCTCTTCGTCGGCAATCTGGCCGCGACACTGCACGCATCGAAGCGACGCGACGTAACGTGGTGGGCGCTCGCATGCGCTGCATTCTTTCTGATGATCACGCTGGTTCTCGGCCTGGCGCTTACGGGCAATCTGCGCTGGGGCTACCTCGGTGCGGGACGCGTCGCCGCGCTGGGCGTGCACCTGCACGTGGCGATCGCCGGCTGGGTACTGCTGGTGATGATCGGTGTCGGCCATCGCCTGCTGCCGATGTTCCTGCTCAGCCACGGCGCGGGCGACCGGTTTGCGAAGGCGGCCGTGGCGCTGATCGCGACGGGGACGGGCGTGCTCGCGTTCCTGCATCACGCGCCGCGACTGGTGAGCTACTGGACGCCTGCGGTGCTGATCGCGGCGGGCTGTGCCGCGTTCCTGTTGCAGGCCCGATCGTTCTATGCACGCCGCCATCGTCCTGCGCTGGATCCGGGGATGCGCCTCGCCGCCGCGGCACTGTCCGTTCTGGCCCTCGCACTGGTGCTGTCGACGCCGGTACTGCTTTCGGTCGCGAGTGCGCGCGTCGCAACTGCGTACGTGGCCGCCGTGCTCCTCGGTATCAGCCTCTTCGTTGCGGCGCACTACTACAAGATCGTGCCATTCCTGGTGTGGTACCACCGCTTCGGCCCGCTCGCGGGCACGCGGCCCGTGCCTCTCGTCACGGAGCTGTACTCGACGCGCGCAGCGACGCTGGCGGTGAGCGCACTGGTGCTGGGAACGATCGGAATGATTGCGGCGATCGTCGCCGGATACCCTGTCGCTGCGCGCGTCAGCGCACTCATGCTGCTGACGGGCGTGGTGATCGAGAGTGCACAGATGCTGAAACTGTGGAGAACGCGACCATGATCCCGCAGGCGGAAGAGCAGGAGGCAGCGGTGTGCGCCGCACTGGCAACCGTGATAGACCCGGAAATCGGGTTGGACATCATGACGCTCGGCCTGGTCTACGACGTGAACGTCTTCGAGCGCACGGTGACGGTGACGTACACGCTGACGACGCCCGGTTGTCCGCTCGAGCGCCACATCACGAGTGCGATTGTTAACGCGGTGTCCGCAGTGCCCGGTGTCGAGGAAGTCCATCCGCATCTGGTGTGGGAGCCCGCGTGGAATCCGGAGATGATCCAGGAGGGGGCATGGTGATCTCCCGTACGGACCGAGTGTCAACGGTGATCGGGCGCGATGAATCGCTAATCGATGTGTTCGTATCGCTCTCGCCGGCCTTTGAGCGACTGCGGCATGCAGGAATGAGGAAAGTGATGGCGCGGCTCGTGACGGTAGAGCAGGCGGCGCGGGTGGCGGGTGTCAATGCGGAGGAGCTCGTGGCTCGGCTGAACGCGCATGGGTCGGGCGCACCGGTGAGCGTGGAGTCGCGCGCCGCACCGGCGAAGGTGGAGTCACACGCCGCACCGGCGAACGTGGAGTCACGCACGAAGGAGGACGGGGACGTGGTGTCGAGCAATGCGGGTAAGCGTCCGGAAGCTCTGGAGCGCGTCGCTTCCGAGGATGTCATCGAGCTGGACGTGCGCGACGAACTGCGTGCCGGACGTGAGCCTTTCAGCCTGATCATGGCAGCACTGCGAACGGTGCCGGCGGGTGGTGTGCTCTGCGTGCGGGCGATCTTCGAGCCGGTGCCGCTCTATGCGGTCATGAAGCGTCAGGGTCTCGAGCACTGGACCGAGCGACTGGCGGACGACGACTGGCGTGTGTGGTTTCATCCGCCTGCTGTCGATGCCCAGCCCTCGGTGCCCGATCAGGAGCCAGGGGGTAACGCGGTCGCCCGCCCCGCGGCCGGCGCCCGGGCTCCAGCCGACGGGCCCTCTCCGGAAGCACCCGACCTTTCTCGTGGCGATGCAGCGCCGGACGCGGAGCAGGACGTGGTGATTATCGACGTTCGTGACCTCGAACCGCCGGAGCCGATGGTGCGCACGCTGGCCGCGCTCGAGCAGCTGCCGGCGGGAGCGACGCTCGTTCAGATCAATGTGCGTGTGCCGCAGTTCCTGCTGCCGATGCTGGAGGAACGCGGATTCACGTACGACGTACGGGAGCAGGAGCCGGATCTCGTGCGTGTGTTCATCCGGCGCAGCAACTGACGGCACAGCAACTGAAACTCGAACGAAGGAGCAGTAACATGAGCGACACACAGAGAGTTCTCGACGTGCGGGTCATTCCGCCGCGCGAGAAGCATCCGACGATCTTCCAGACGTTCACCTCGCTCGAGGCGGGAGAGGCGTTCGTACTGGTAAACGATCACGATCCGAAACCGCTGCGCTACCAGTTCGAGTTCGAGCACGCCGGCCAGTTCGGCTGGGAGTACCTGGAGCAGGGTCCCGCCGTGTGGCGCGTGCAGATCTCGAGGACCGCAGCCTGATGCGGCTGGGACTGAGCTCCGCCGCTGCGCCGGACGCTTCACTCGACGATCTCGCGGCAGCGTGCGCGGCGCGAGGTCTTCCCGCGCTCGAGCTACGTGCGGGCGACGGGCACGGCATCGATGCCGACGGCGACTGGTCGCGTGCCGTCGCTGCCGCGCTGGCGAGCGCCGCAACAGAAGGCGTGACGATTGCGGGCTACCGCACGGACGCGGCGACTGATGCAGAGCAGCTCGCGCGGCTGTCACAGGCGCTCGGCGCTCCTGTTATCGTGTCGTGCGAATGCAGCATCGATCAGCGGGCTGAACGCGCGCGCGCGATCATCGATGCAGGCGGGCGCGCGCTCGCTCTCGCAACGGGTCAGCCGGCAACCTGGCATCCGGCCGCGCACGCGGCGGGCCTCGATTACGGATGGGAGATCGATACCGCCAGCGGCGACGTTTCAGAACATGCGCAATTCGTACTGGAGCGGCAGGGACCGGCTTTGCGGTACATCCGGTTGATTGGCGGCGGCCCGGAGACTTCGATGCAGGAAGGCAGGGGCATCGGAACGCTGATGGGCACGCTCGCGCTCGCGGGATATGACGGCCCGCTCGTGCTGGCACCGAGCTCGACGCGCTATCGCGTGGCGTGGGAGACGTGGCTCGGCCGGCGCGGCGGGTGGGGCTGCGGCAGCACGGCGGCTGCGCCGGACCTGGTGCGCCTGCCGGTCCGAACTGAAACTGGAGGCACATGATGAAGACGCAGATACGCCTGGACGTCCGGCCGGTCGAGCCAAGGCATCGCTACGAGCAGATCATGGGTGCATATGAATCGCTCGGGATCGGCGAGTCGCTGGAGCTCGTGGTCGACCACGATCCGCAGTGCATGTACTACACGCTGCGTGCGACGCGTGGCGATGACGCGTTCAGCTTCGATTATCTGGAGCAGGGCCCGGAGACGTGGCGCGTGATCGTCGTTCGACTGACCGACGCGGCGGAGGTGTCCTGATGCCCTCCATCCAGCGCCCGCTCTCCGGCGATGTCATGGTGTTCCAGCTCCACGAGGAACGTGAGCGTACTGCGGACCCGGCGACCATTCAGAAGCACGGCCGTTCGGCGCGTACTCTGCTCAAGGACGGACCGCTGCGTGTGACACTGGTGGTGCTCGGGCCGGGCGGAGAGCTGGCGGAGCACAGCGCGGACGGACCGATCACGGTGCAGCCGCTGGATGGGTCGATCCGCTTCACGATCGGCGGGCAATCTCACGATGTCGCTGCTGGTGAGATGCTGTCGGCCGGCGCGGGCCTGCCGCACACGGTGCAATCCGAGGCGGGTGCAGCGTTTCTCCTGACCGTCGCGCTCGAGGCCGGTGCTCAGGGCGGGTCCGGTCGGGGTGGGCAGCAGGCTGCGAAGGCAGACGACTAATGGACTGTCTCCAAAGTTCCGCGGCATTCGAGACAGTCGACTAGCCATGTATACACTCGTCCGGCGATTCATCAAGACTGGCATTCTGTTTCTATTCTCCGGCCTGGCGCTCGGAGGATGGCTGCTCGTGCGCCGGGAGCTGTTCGGCATCTGGCCGCATCCTCACCTCGTGTCCGCGCACGCGCATGCCGTGTTCGTAGGGTTCGTGATGTTTCTGATCTTCGGCGTGGCGCTGTGGCTGTTCCCGCGCGCGCCGAAGGATGACACTCGCTACTCACCCGGGCGGATTCAGGCCGCATACTGGATTCTCGCCGTGTCCACCGGCTCCCGATTCGTGGCGGAAGCAATGCGTGCGTGGTACGACGTAGCGGTTCTGCCATGGATCGTAGTGCTCGGCGGACTCGGCCAGATCGCGGGCGCCGCGTTGTACTTCTGGGCGATGTGGACGCGCATCCGGCCGGTCGGCAGTCACCTCCGCGAAGCGCAGGGCGAGCGATTCTGACGCGATGCACACTGGAGGCACGTGGAATGAGTACGCGGCGGTTCGCGTGCGCGTCCCAGTCATCTCTCGGTGCTGACGTTGCTCTGGAGACAGTCCACTAGTTCTGCTCGGCGAACAGCACCACACGTTCGAGCAGTGCCGAAATCGTCATGGGCCCTATGCCCCCGGGCACGGGCGATATCGCGGCGAGGTGGTCGATGCCGCCGGTGAGATCGATGTCGCCGCGACCACCGGCGTTGAAGTAGCCGGCATCGATCGCGACGGCTCCCGGCCTGATCATCGTGGAATGCAGCAGCCCGGGAACTCCCGCGGCGACGACCACGAGATCCGCTGCACGCACATGCTCCTTCAGGCCGGGATCTGCCGGATGCACGGGAGCACGCATGTCTGCGCCGCGCAGGACGAGCGCTGCGCGCAGCATGAGTGAGAACGGGTGCTCCTCCGCAACCACGATCCCGCGCCGACCCTCGATCGAGATGTCGTATTCGTCCAGCAGGAGCAGGGCTGCCGACACGGTCACGGGCGGTAGCACATCGGTGCCGTTCATGTAGCGGGCGGTGCGGACCGGCGTCATGATGTCCACATCCAGCTCGACCGGCACGGCCGACACCAGCGAGTCGCCGTCGATCCCATCCGGAAAGGGAACCTGCACGAAGACACCGTCGAACGAACGCTCCTTCAGCAGCTCACGCATATGCGCGAGCGCCACGCGCGTCCGGACACCGGGCTCGAAGATGAGCGGAATGAGATCCACGCCTGCATCGGCGCACATGCGCTGCTTGCGAGCGACGTGCGGCGCGTGCCCGCGGTCGTCGCCAAACGTGACGAGGACAAGAGCGGGAGCGCGTCCGCGGCGGGTGAGCACGGCTTCTGCGCGCGCAGCCAGCATCGGCAGTCGCCGCCGGGCGAGGCCCGTGCCGTCGAGAACCACTGCCGCCATTATGGATCGTGTCCGTGCGTGAACGTCATCGCCGGGCAACGTATGCCGGGTTCGATAGGGGGTCAAACCACGAATGCCGCCCTGGTCAGTGTGTGCGACCGGGCCGGACGTCGAGGGATCCACCGCGGCGCACGTTCCGGATTGCGGCCGCACAGTGGTCCTGTCAGTTTAGCGGCATGAGCGACAAGGGCGAGAGGGACGTACCCGTGCGTCGTTATACGGATACGGAGGTGCGACAGCTGCTCGAGCATGCCACGCGTGCGCAGAGAAGCGCCCCGGCCACGAGGCAGGCGCAGGGGCTCACGCTTGCGGAGCTGGAGGAAGTCGCGGCCGAGGCGCACATCGATGTCGGGCGGTTACGGGCAGCGGCACATGAGTTGGAGATCGAACGGGCGGCACGTCCATCCGGCGCCGTAGCGCGCCTGGCCGGCGGCCCTCTGCGCGTGCGGGCCGAGCACACCCTTCCCTTCGAAGCCGACGAGGCAGCGCTTCAGCGACTCGTCATGACCATCGGGTTTATGTCGGGTGACGACGGCGAGCCACGCTTCGTCGGTCGCACGTTTACATGGACGGTATCGACGAGCTCCGGCCGCCGCACGACCGTGCGCGTCAGCGCGCATGGAGGAAATACGAGCATCGAGGCAGAGGACCGCTACGGCGAGCTCGCCGGCGGATTGTTCGGTGGCGTCCTCGGTGGCGTTGGTGGAGGGGTGGGACTCGGAGCGGGAGGAGCCATCGCAGGCACGCTCGGGTCTGCGGCTCTCGCTGTCGCGATTCCGGTGGCCGTGATCGGCGGTACCTACGCCGCGTGCAGGATCGGGTTCCGCGCCTATGTCCGCAAACGGACGCTCGAGCTGGACCGCCTGTGCGATCGCGTGGCCCGGGACCTGACGGAATCGCGCGGGGACAAATCGACCGGCGGACCCACGGGCAGCCAGACCGGCTGACCGACCGGCACGGTACGGTCAAGCCCGGGTCACCGCGACTACTCGCGCGCGGCACGTCGTGGTTGAGGACGAGGTCACCGCGACGGACTCACCCGCGGCACGTCCGAGACACGCCCGCGACGTCGGCCGCGCCATGAACCTGGCTTGTCCGGAGCGGGATCCAGCCGCAGATTGGCCTGTCCGATGCATGGCATCCCGGTCTCAGGAGCCGAAGATGGCGATGATGGGGGAGTTCAAGGAATTCGCCGTAAAGGGCAATGTTGTCGACATGGCCGTCGGCATCATCATCGGCGGCGCATTCGGCACGATCGTGAAGTCGCTGGTCGACGACATGCTCATGCCGCCCGTCGGGTTGATGCTCGGAGGTGTCGACTTCAAGGACCTGTTCATGATCCTGCGCGAGGGCGACCCCGCCTCACCCTACGTGACCATCGCGGATGCCCAGGCGGCCGGTGCGGTGACCCTGAACTACGGCCAGTTCATCAACAACATCATCGCATTCCTGATCGTCGCGTTCGCGGTCTTCCTGCTCGTGAAAGCGATCAACAAGCTGCGGCGCCAGGAGCAGGTGGAGCCGGAGTCCCCGACAGACAGGTCGTGCCCCTTCTGCGCCACGACGATCCCGATTCAGGCGCTGCGCTGCCCGCACTGCACTTCCACACTCGAGGCCACCACCACGTGACTCGACTTCGACACGACTCCGCCTCAGGCCATACGCCGGAGGCGGCGGACCTATCCAACTCCCCCGGTCGGGGCAGGAAAATACGCTGACTCCGCGGCCCTCGTCTCAGTGCGCCGATCCACTCGATACCCGGGTTTCCAGGCGATGGAGCAGATCGTGCAATCGTTGCACGGGACTCCGGCGGCAGTACATTGCCGCACCACTGCATATATGATCCAGGGAGCGACTGCCGGAATGGAACCATCAGCCAGCGCAACCGGTCCGGGCACCCCGACGGTTACGGGCCGTAAGCAGTCCTCGCGGTCCAGGCGTGAGAAGGTGCCCGTTGTCATTTTCGAGAATCATGATGATTTCGCGCGGATCATCGCCAACCGCGTTGCAGATATCATTCGCGAGAAGACGGCTCGCGGCGAGCAGCCGGTGCTGGGCCTGGCGACGGGCAGCACACCGATCGAGGTGTATCGCGAACTGATCCGCATGCATCGAGAGGAAGGGCTCGACTTCTCGAACGTCATCACGTTCAACCTCGACGAGTACTATCCGATGGAACCGGACAGCATCCACAGCTTCCGGCGCTTCATGGACGAGAATCTGTTCGACGGCATCAATATCCATCCGGACAACATCAACTTCCCGCGCGGCAATGTATCTCGCGACGAGGTCGAGGAAGAGTGCGTCCAGTACGAGGAGGCCATCCGTGCCGCGGGTGGTATCGACTTCCAGATCCTGGGCATCGGCAAGACGGGACACGTCGGCTTCAATGAACCGGGCTCGGGATTCGAGAGCCGCACGCGCGTCATCGCGCTGGACACATTGACCCGGCGCGATGCCGCACCGGACTTCTTTGGCGAGGAGAATGTGCCGATCGAGGCGATCACCATGGGTATCGCTACGATTCTCGATGCGAAGGAGATCGCGCTGCTCGCAACCGGCGAGCACAAGGCAGCCATCATCCGACGTGCCGTCGAAGGTGCGATCTCGCCTGACGTTGCCGCGACGTACCTGCAGGAACACCCCCGCGCCACGTTCTATCTCGATGAGGCGGCAGCCGCCGAACTTACGAGGGTCAAGACGCCGTGGGTGGTGGGAGAGGTTACCTGGACGCGCGATCTGGAGATCAGGGCTCTCATCTGGTTGAGCGAGGTCACGAGCAAGTCCGTTCTAAAGCTGGACGCGCTCGACTACCGGGAACACCACCTCAGTTCCCTGCTGGCTCGCTACGGTACGCCCGGTCCGATCAATGGCGAAGTGTTCAATGCTCTTCTCTCGAAGATCCGCGGCAAGAGCCGGCTGCCGTTGAAGAAGCGCGTTATCGTCTTCAGCCCGCACCCCGACGACGATGTGATCTCGATGGGCGGCATCCTGAACAAGCTGCATCAGAACGGCAACGACATCATCGTCGCATACCAGACGTCCGGCAACATAGCAGTGTTCGACCACGAAGTCCGTCGGTACCTGGACTTTCTGAGTCGCTTCGGTCGCGATTTCGACGCTGATGACTTGCCGGCGTGGAAGATCGTGGAGGATACCGAACAGTGGATGCGCGCGCGCCGGCCGGGCGAGGTGGACACGCAACCCGTGCAGAAGATAAAGAAATCGATTCGTGAAGCGGAAGCGGTGTCGGGTATCGAGACGTTCGGCATGAAGCGCGAGCAGGCCCGCTTCCTCAATCTGCCGTTCTACCAGACCGGCAAGGTGAAGAAGGACCCGATCGGTCCCGCGGACGTGAAGATCACGCTCGAGCTGTTGGAGGAGCATCGGCCGGAGTATGTGTTCGTTGCCGGCGACCTGTCGGATCCGCACGGAACGCACCGCATGTGCCTGCAGGCGGTGCACCAGGCACTGGAACAGTACAGCGGTGACCAGCCGGAGGTGTGGTACTACCGGGGAGCGTGGCAGGAGTGGTCGATCGCCGAGGCGGACGTACTCGTACCGATGTCGGAGGACGAACTGCGCATGAAGATACTGGCCATCTTCAAGCACCAGAGCCAGAAGGACCGCGCGCCGTTTCCCGGGCACGACGACCGCGAATTCTGGCAGCGCGTCGAGGAGCGGAACCGTTCCACCGCCGGCTGGCTGGACCGACTCGGGCTGCCGGAGTACTTCGCGATGGAGAGCTACGTCGTGCGCAAAGGCGGCGAGCCATTGGTGCAGCGCACACTGTCGACGTCAGAGCTGGCGGCACCGCCGCGCCGCCGCGAAACGGACCGTACCAGCTGAGTCTCTCGGCGTGAGCCTTGGCGCGTCTCAACAAGCTCCGGCGGAACGGCAGAGTTCGCTGTCTTCTTCGAAGTCGAAAGCATGCCCATGGTCTGCGACATTGTCTGGACGACGCCCGCGCGGACTGATACCGGAAGAAGCTGGAGGCGCAGGCACAGCTGCGGCCAGCCGTACCGCACAACGAGGCGGACCGAAACCTGGGATGAAGCACGTCGGAAGGAAAGCTCGCGGTCGGACTCGAACCGACGACCTGCTGATTACAAATCAGCTGCTCTACCAGCTGAGCTACGCGAGCGGAACATCTGTACCGGACTGAATTGCCCGCAAAATCTCGCCACACCTGACCGGCCGCGTCAAGGTGGCCTGGTCCGGCACGGAACTACCACCTGTATCCGTGCGCGGGCGGCATGGCGGATCCAGCCGATCCCCGCGCCATAACGCAGAACCGTATCACTGACAGCAGTTTAGTCCGGATTGCCGGCAGCGTCACGGGCGCCGGGGTGTGGCTCCCAGGCTGTTGCGAAGATGCAGGTCCCGTCGCAAGCGGTCGACAGAAACGCGCCGCGGCCAGCTCCATCGATACCGCCACGCGTGGCGGATCGGACGAACTGTGGTCGCGCTGTAACTCGTAATCCTGCCGCCCGGGTGCCCGGCGGCGGCGACGTCAGGCTGCTGCGAAGCGTTGGCCGAGCGTTTCGTGGCGACTGGCGTGCGCCGTCGCCGGCCAGGCTGCTCAGGCCTTTTTCCAGCGCGGCCCCTGCGGCGTGTCCTCCACGACAATTCCCCGGCCTTCGAGTTCATCGCGGATGCGATCCGACTCCGCATAGTCCCGCCTTCGTCTGGCTTCCTGACGTTCCGCCACCATACCGTCCGCCCACACGGCCAGATCGTCCGCGACATCCGCGCGTTCGACACGCGCGATCTCGAGGATGCCGAGCACGCGGTCCATGCTCGCGAGCGCATCGCGGGCAGCGTCCGTTGCAGCCCGGGCTGTGGGCGTGTCGCGGTCCAGCTCCGCGTTGCACTCACGCACGAAGTTGAACACGACCGCCAGTGCATTCGGCGTGTTGAGGTCGTCATCCATCGCCTTCTCGAAATCGTGCAACGCGTGTTCTGTGATCTCGTGCAACCGTGACAGCGGCGCATCAGCGGCCGTCGGCATGTCGATGAGACGACGCTCGAAATCCAGCAGCCGCTGAATGGCCGTGCGGGCTGTGTCGAGACCGTCGAACGCGAAGTTCAGTTCCTTGCGGTACTGCGCACTGATGATCAGGTAGCGGATCGAGGACGCAGAGTACCCCTTCTCGAGCAGCTGATCGATCGTGAAGTCATTGCCTTTCGACTTCGACATCTTCTCGCCGTTGACGAGCAGGTGCTTCACGTGCAGCCAGTAGCGGACGAATGGTTCGCCGGACGCACCTTCCGACTGTGCGATCTCGTCCTCGTGGTGCGGGAATATCAGGTCCTCACCGCCCGTATGGATGTCGAACGTGCTGCCGAGCGCGGCCATGCTCATCGCGGAACACTCGATGTGCCAGCCGGGCCGGCCTTCGCCCCACGGCGTCTGCCAGGCAGCACCGACCTGGCGATCCACATCCTTCACGCCCTTCCACAGCGCGAAATCACGTGCGTCGGCCTTCTCGTATTCGTCCGCGTCGATCCCTCCTGCACGCGTACTGAGACCGGCACCCGAACGGATGGACTGCGCTTCGATGCGCGCGAGCCTGCCGTATGTCGGGAAGGAGGAGATGTCGAAGTAGACGGAGCCGTCCGGAGCGCGATAGGCGTGTCCACGCTTCTCGAGCCGCTCGATGATGTCGATCATCTCGTCGATGTGTTCGGTCGCCCGGGGATACAGATCGGCCGGCAGCACTGCCAGGGTTCGCAGGTCGGCGAAGAACGCGTCGGCCATCGGCGCCGTGACCTCGCCGATGGAGACTCCCATGCCCGCAGCCTCGTTGATGATCTTGTCCTCGACGTCGGTCAGATTCATGACGAACGTGACGCCAAATCCCTTCCACTCCAGGTATCGGTGGAGCAGGTCGTTGAAAACGAACGTGCGGAAGTTGCCGATGTGCGGCGGACGGTAAACCGTCGGCCCGCAGGCATACACACCTACCCGCGTGGAGTCGAGTGGCACGAACTCTTCGAGCCGGCGGGTCATGGTATTGTAGAGGCGCAGCGGCATGTCGGCTCTCAGCTCTGATCGCGGTCCGGGTGCAGCGCGGGCATTTGACCGTCGCCCCAGTACATGGTCGTGTGGGGGAACGGGATCTCGATACCTTCGCGGTCGAAGCGGTTCTTGATGCGACGGCGCAGTTCACGCGCCACATCCCACTGCTTCAGCGGCAGGGTCTTCGCCATGACACGAATGATGATCGCGGAGTCAGCCATGTCATCGATGCCCGGCACGCTCGGCTCCTCGAGAAGAAGGCCGCGCCACTCCGGATCCGCGTAAAACTCCTGGAGTTCGTCTCGCAGGACATCCATCACGTGGTCGACATCCTCCTTGTAGGCCACGCCGATTCTCAACAGGGCCCGGGACCACGCCTTCGTCATATTGCTGACCCGGGTGATCTCGCCGTTCGGAATGATGTGCACGACACCCTCGATGTCGCGAAGGATGGTGGTCCGGAGCGTGATCTTCTCCACCGCCCCGGACACGTCGCCGAGCCGCACCACATCGCCAATGCCGAACTGTCCCTCCATCAGCATGAACGTGCCGCTGATGACGTCCTTGACGAGCGACTGCGCACCGAACGAGAACGCGAGGCCGAGTATTCCGAACGAGGCAAGGATGGGTGCGATGTTGTCGAGCAGGATATCGAGTACCGTGAGCGCGACGACGATCGTGATCGTGACCAGCGCAACGCTGCCGAGCAGGCTGGCCATGGTCTGCGCCCGCTGCTCACGCAGCCGCCGGACGATCGGGTCCTCTTCCTCGATCTCACGCTTGAGGAGACGAGCGATCAGGACGGTGGTGATGCGATATGCGACAATGGCGATGACAATGACGAGCACGATCCTGAGGATCGTCTCCCAGTGCATCGCCTCACGCCAGTCGAACTGTGGACCTGTCTGTGGTACGGAATCCGGCCGCTGAATCATCGCAAGAGGCGAATCTCGGTGATGCGCCAGGCATCGCCCTCGCGGACGAATGCGACGAAGAGAGTGGCGCGCTCGGGTATGGTGGTGCCGCGCGCGCGGGTTGTCCAGGTGATCTCGCCGAACGCGCGCGCGGGATCGCCGCCGACGGTCCTGCTGATCCGGGGGGCAGCGGACACGCTCTCCCGGTCTTCGAAGACACTCCGCAGCACGGCTGAGGCCTGCCGGGTACCGAGCGGACCGACAGTGCTGCCGTCCACATCGAGCGAGATGCCATCCCGCGCGCCGAGTGAAGCGACACTCCTCGCATCACCCTTGTGCCAGGCGGACGCCACGCGCTGCAGCGTGGGACCGGGGTCCTGTGCAGCGACAGGGACGGACGCGAGCATCATGAACGCTGTGATCGAGAGGAGAACGCGCGTACGGAACCAGGAGATCACTGTGCCACCTGCGGCGCGGCCTCGAGCTCGGCCAGAACGGCACGGACCACGGCGCGAGGATCGGCCGCGGTGAGGACGGGCCGCCCGATCACGAGGAAATCGGAGCCTGCGCGTGCGGCCTCGGCGGGAGTGGCAGTTCGGGCCTGGTCGCCCAATCCCTCACCCGCGGGCCGGATTCCGGGAGTCACGACAATGAAGTCGGCGCCGTGACGGCGCTTGAGCGATTCGACCTCCAGCGGCGAGGTCACGACGCCGTGCAGACCGGCATCCACGGCGAGATTGGACAGCCGGGCCACTTCATCGCGTACGGATAGAATCTCCTTGTTCCATACCTGCTCGACATCGGACGCAGTGAACGATGTCAGGATCGTCACGCCCAGAAGGCGCGGGCCGTCATCGCCGACGACATCGCGTGCCGCGCGCATCATGGCCTCGCCCCCGGAAGCATGCAGCGTGACCATCTCGACATCGAGTTCGGCGGCCGATTCAACCGCATTCGCGACGGTACTCGGAATGTCGTGATACTTGAGATCGAGGAAGACGCGTTTGCCGCGGCTGCGAAGCTCGCCCACGAACGACGGGCCCGCGCGCGTGAACAGCGGCGAGCCGACCTTGTAGAAATCGATACTGTCGCCCAGGCCATCGACGAGGTCGAGTGCCTGCGCGGCAGATGGCAGATCCAGTGCTACGATGATTTCGGACATAGTCTGTGCGACCCCTTACGCGGACAGGCCGCTTCCCACGAGTTCCGTGACACTGCCAATCCCATGGGCCGAGCCCCATCCCTTCAAGTCCCTGAGTACACGCTCTGCGGCGCGAGGGTCCGCGAAACTGGCTGTGCCGATCTGGATCAGGCTGGCTCCGGCGAGGAGATACTGTACAGCGTCCGCGGCCGTTCGGATACCACCCACACCGAGAATCGGCACGGCGACGCGCCGGCGGGCCTGCGCAACTGCGTGGACACCGATCGGCAGGAGGCCTGGCCCGCTCATGCCGCCGCTGCCCGCACCCAGGACGGGCCTGCGCGACCCGGTGTCGAACAGCAGTCCGGGCATCGTGTTCACGAGCGTGAGCGCGTCGGCGCCTTCGTCGACGCAGATCGCGGCCATGCGGCCGATGTCCGGCACGTTCGGCGCGAGCTTGATCGACAACGGCCGTCGCGTCGCCCGGCGCGCTGCGCGAACGGCGGCGGCGAGCAGATCCTCGCGCGTGGCGATGATCGCGCCGCCTTCCTTCACGTTCGGACAGGAGACGTTCAGCTCGTACGCATGGAAGCCGGCGACGTCATCGAGGGAGCGGATGATCTCGCCATACTCGTCGGCGGAACGACCCGCGATGTTGACGAGCACCCGTGCCCTGGCCAGCCGCCGCGCGAGCCAGGGCAATTTCTCCGTGCGTACGACCTCCGGCCCCGGGTTCGCCAGGCCGACGGAGTTGATCATGCCGGCAGGGAACTCGGCAACGCGGGGCGCGGGATTACCGGCGCGGACATCGGCCGTGACGGCCTTGATGACCAGCCCACCGAGGCTATCGATGTCGAAGAAGCCATCGAGTTCCGCACCATAGCCGCAGGTGCCGCTGGCGAGGAGCACGGGATTCTGGAACTCGACACCGAGCAGTGTCTGCGCCAGATGCATGGCTAACGGTGCGTGAGAATGGAGAGAAGCATGGTGTCCGGAGGGGCCAGGACCGTGTCGGGCGCCGTCCGGTCGGGAACGCGCTGGCCAGCGCCGGCCGTAGAGTCACGCAGAAGCACGGTATCGGCGTTCAGCACGAAGCGTACACGGGTGGTATCGCCGCGCAGACACGCGGAACGCGTGCTGTCCGCGCGGATGCCACCCACACTGAGCGAATCGATGAGCATGCCGCAGGCGATGCGTACGCTGTCGTTGCGCGCGGCGAGCCGCGTGCTGTCCAGCACCGTGACTGCCCGACCGACCGCTACATCACGGCGGATCGCTTCGGCAATCGCGTCCGTGCGCAGCCCCGCGATGCCATACGCGAGACGTTCCTCGGCGCGGTCGATCTCCGCGGCGTCATAGGTCGTGCCGCGTACGGAGCTCACGTACGGGTTGGTCGCGAGGCGGACCAATGCTGCGGCGGTTTCTTCGGACTGCGCGATCTGGTGCGCGGCCAGCGCGGCCTTCCCCGCCCAGATGCTCGGCTGCTGCGCGGCGAAATCGAGAAAGACGCGGCGGGCCAGCAGCGGTGCACCTGCCTCGTCACGCAGGAGTTCCGCCGCGGCGAACAGCGAAATCGAACTGCCGGCATCCTGGCCGTTGCGCAGCAGGATCTGCGCGGCACGCACGCGGCGCATCAGCTCGAGCGCGGGACGATCATCGTATGCGGGAAGGAGCACGGAGCGAACGTCCTCCAGTTCGTCGGTCGACTCCGCCTTTGCAAGCCGGATCTCCGCAGCCAGCCGCCGCGCCCTGCTGCCGATGCCCAGGTTGATGGTATTGCCGAGCTGCATGGCCATCGCGAGACCGGTATCCGGGTCGCCCGCCCGGACAGCCAGACGCGCGCGGGTCAGCGCGATCGCGTCGCGAACGTCCGCAGGCCAGTCGGACTGGCCGATCGGTGCTGAACTGCCGAACGCGATCGACGGCGACCATTCGCGGCCGAGCACGTCCAGGATGGAATCCGCCCGCATCTGCGACCCGCCCTCGTGCGGCGCCCGCGCGAGATGATGCATGAACTCGAACGCGCGTGCCGAGTCACGCTGCTGCAAGCTGCGCCGAACTCCCTCCATGGCGATACGGTGCGCCATTCGACGACTTGACGTCGCCGCCGTGAGGTCCTGCCAGCCGGCCTCGCTACGACCCTGCTCGAACGCAGTGCGCGCGCGCCACAACCGCGCAAACGCGCCGTCCTCGCTGTCCTCGCGCAGTGCGCTCGCGGCGCTGTCGAGGTGCGCAATCGCTGCCGGCAGATCCTCGAGCATGAAAAGCGCGGCTCCCCGGTACGCATGCGCCACCGCGCGTTGCTGCGCATCATCGGACTGTTCGAGGAGCGTCTCCATAGCCGCGGCAGCCGCCTCGTACTCTCCCAGCTCGAAGCGGGCGCGACCGAGCAGGAGCAGCGCGTCATCCGCCCAGCGGCCGTTCGGGTACTTGCGGTAGCTGACCGCGGCGCGGTCGATGGCAGCGCGATACTCGCGTGCCGCCGTCGTACGATCGCCGCTGCGGGTTGCGCGCTCCGCGGTCGAGAAGTTCCGCTTCGCGTTGTAAAGCGAATTGAAATAGCCGCAGCCGCCAAGCAGTAACATCCCCGCGAGCACGGCGAGGCGGAGGGGCGTCATCGGCCGTCTTCCCACAAGTGCTCATTGCGTGTGAAGAATTCCTCCACACTGTCCGCGATGCCCCAGGCGATCTTCTGCTGGAATGACTGCGTGCCGAGCAGACGCGCGTCGTCGCGATTCGAGATGAAGGCCGTTTCGATCAGCACCGCCGGCATGACCGTGCCAACGAGCACTACGAAGCCCGCGCGCTTGACGCCGCGGTTTGGTCCGGGGTGGAAATCCGCCATTCGCTCCTGAACCACTGCGGCCAGATCGTGTGACGCGCGCATCAGGAAATCGCTGCGGAGTGTGCTCAGGACCTGATCCAGGCCGGCTTCCGCCACAGCGTGAGAGTGATCATCGAAGCGGAGTGACTCGTTCTCCATTTCTGCCACGCGCCGCTCATCCTCGGTGCGAGCCTCCGAGAGGAAGAACGTCTCGAAGCCGCGTGCAGAGCTTGCCGTGGCAGCATTCGCATGGATCGAAAGGAACACCGCGACCGGACGGTCGCCCTTCCACTCGTTGGCCAGCCGCGGCCGGTCATACAGCGAGACGTAGGTATCCGTCGTACGCGTCAGGTGGACTTCGTACCCGCGCTCCTCCAGAACGGCAGCGAGGCGCTGCGACACCATCAACGTCACGTCCTTCTCACGCAGCCCGTTCGCGCCGACCTTGCCCGGATCGCGTCCACCGTGGCCGGGATCGATCACCACGACCCGCGGCGCGCGCGCACGCGGCTCAGCGGATTCGCGAGGGGCGGATTCGCGAGGGGCGGATTCGCGAGGGGCGGATTCGCGCGGTCGCTCAGCCGGCACCACCGGCTGTGCCGACACTGCGCGCGCTGCCAACGTCACGGAACCGCCGCCCGCGTGGAGTGCGCCGTCGCGGAACTGGAAGCGGTCGGGAAATGCGGATGGCAGCCATTGTATGAAGAACTGTTCCGGCAGGTAGAACGTGCCGTCGAGTTCGGATGTCGCATACGCGAGCTGATGGAGCCCGCCGCGTGCCCGGAAATACGGAGAGGTGTTCCAGAACTTCAGCGTGTCCGTACCCGATACCGCCTCGATGCCGGCGGGCGTGACTGCGACGCGGAACCCGAGCGCTTCCAGCGCTCGGGCAGGATAGGCCGCGGCGCCATCGACCTCCGCACCCTGGACGACGTGCGTGGACGCACCGCCAATGCGCAGTGCAGGCTGCGCGGTGGCCTGCCCCGCCACGAGCAGCAGCAGCAGCGCCACGGCGAACGTGCGCACGCGATCAACCACGACGTATCGCCCGCTGCATCTCGCGCTGCGCATCCCGCTTCTTGACGTCTTCGCGCTTGTCGAACTGCTTCTTGCCGCGTCCGAGCGCCAGGGCAACCTTGACATAGCCATCGTTCAGATACAGTTCCAGCGGTACCAGCGTGAATCCCTCCTGCTGCGTCGCGCCGATGAGCTTGCGAATCTCGCGGCGGTTCAGCAGCAGCTTGCGCGTCCGTATCGGATCGACGTTGAACGTGCTCGCCGGGTCATACGGGCTGATGTGCATCCCGTAGAGGAACGCCTCACTGCCGTCGACCCGGGCAAACGCCTCGGCCAGGCTGACCTTGCCGGCGCGGATGCTCTTGACCTCCGGACCGACGAGAACGATCCCGGCCTCGAAGGTGTCCAGGATGTGATACTCGTGGAAGGCCTTCTTGTTGCGCGCGACAGTCTTCTTCGACATGGGCGAAAGCTAATAGCGGGAACGGGTTGGGGACAGGTATACCCGTCCCGGACAACTCAGCCGAGCCGTTCCTTCTGCCGGCGGCGGATCCGCTGGAGCGACGCCACCTGTCCGACCTGTCCACCGAGGATGAACGCGAGGGCCATGTAGTACACGTAGATCACGACGATCGCGACGAAGCCGAGCGCACCGTAGGTCGTTGCGTAGTTCGCGTTCTGGAAGTAAAACGCAAAGCCGGCCTTCATCAGCTCGAAGAGCACCGCTGTGAACGTCGCGCAGATGAGGGCGGTACGCCACTGGATCCGGCGCGCGGGCAGATACCGGTAGATCAGCACGAACATGAACCAGATCGTCATGAACGCCAGCGCCTGCCGGATCAGACCCCGGAGCAGCGACTCCTGTCCGGCGGCGACGTGGAGGAACTCGATGCCCGCATCCGTCACGAGATCGAGAGCGACGGTGATCGCAATGTTGATTGCGAGCAGGGTCCCGGCCACGAACACCATCTGGAGATCGAAGAACTTGCCTGCAACGATGCCGCGATCCTGCTGGATGTCGAAGATCTCGCGTAACGCAGCGCGCAGAGTTCCGACCAGTCGAGTGGCGAGCCATGCGAAGACGATGGTACCGATCGTGAACAGCCCTGTGGACTGGCTGATGATCTCGTTGAGCGTCTCGCTCATATATTCGGCGAACTCGGGGCTGACCGGCGGCAGGACCTGGAGGAGGTATTGTACGACAGGGTCGGCGGGACTGACGCCCTCCTGGGCCTGAAGGAAGAACCCGGCGACACCCACGACGGCCAGAGCCAGCGGCACGATCGCGACCAGCACGTTGAACGCGATCGCGCCACCCATGAAGAAGATCTGATCCTGCTCCGCCTTCTTGAAGACGCGGCGCAGGAAATCACCCGAGGCCGCGCGCGCCCGCGCCAGG
>JAGTUV010000008.1 GCA_018224305.1 Gemmatimonadota bacterium | reverse complement strand
CGCCCAGGTGCGAGATGGCGACATCCGCGCCGGCCTCCGCGAAGGCGATGGCGCAGGCGCGCCCGATGCCGCGGCTGCCGCCGGTGACGACGGCCACCTTCCCGTCGAGTTCACGACCGCCCATGCCCTCGCTCATGCCGCCAGCGCCTCCACGTCGGCGGCCGTACCCAGAACACGGGATGCCGCTGAGCGCTCGATCCTCTTCAACAGGCCCGTCAGCACGTTGCCCGGCCCGATCTCGTAGAACTGCTCGACCCCGGCATCCAGCATCGTACGCATCGACGCCGTCCAGCGCACGGCGGACGTCAGCTGTTCGAGCAGGAGACGTCGCGCGTCCGCCGCGTCCATCACGGGCTGCGCCGTCACGTTCGACACGACCGGATAGCGCGGCGTGGACAGCGCTGCCGCCTCCAGCTGCGCGTCGAGGCCGGCTTCGGCGACGCGCATGAGCGGCGAGTGGAACGCGCCCGACACGTTCAGTCCGATCGCGCGCCTGGCGCCGGCAGCCTTCGCAAGTTCCATCGCGCGCTCGACCGCCGCCACGTCACCGCTGATCACCAGCTGGCCCGGCGAATTGTAGTTGGCCGGCACGCACACGCTCACACCTTCCGACGCCTCGGCGCACACACGTTCCACCGCCTCGTCATCGAGGCCGAGCAGCGCCGCCATCGTCCCGGGACGCTCCTGCCCGCTTCGCTGCATCAGTTCGCCGCGCACCCGCACCGTTCGCAGGGCATCCTCGAACGACAGCGCGCCCGCAGCAACGTACGCGCTGAACTCGCCCAGGCTGTGACCCGCCGCCATTGCCACGTCACCCAGCCGCTCCCCGGCCACGCGGAGGGCTGCTACGGAATGCGTCAGGATCGCCGGCTGCGCAACACTCGTCGCCCTCAGCTCCGTCTCCGGACCCTCCCACGCCAGCTTCGACAGCGCGAAGCCGAGCGTGTCGTCGGCCTCCTCGAACGCGCGACGCGCTTCGGGATGCGCTTTTGCGAGGTCGCGACCCATGCCGACGTACTGCGAGCCCTGACCGGGGAAAAGCAGGCCTACCACCGCAGCACCGCAGATGCCCAGGTGAACCCCGCTCCGAACGCAACCAGCATCACGTGATCGCCCTGCTTCAGCCGGCCCTGTTCCGCCGCCTCGTCCAGCGCGATCGGCACGGTCGCCGAGCTCATGTTCCCGTATCGGTCCACGTTCACGAATACCCTGTCCATCGGGACACCCGCGTAGCGTGCGGTCGCGTCGATGATCCGCATGTTCGCCTGGTGCGGCACCAGCAGGTCGATGTCCGCGCCCGTCAGTCCAGCGCGCATCAGCGCCTGATCCGCCGCTTCCGCCATCGACCGCACAGCCGACTTGAACACCTCCCGGCCCGCCATCTTCACGAGGTGAGACTTCTCGTCCAGCACCGCAATGTCCATCGGCACCTTCACGCCGCCGGCCGGACGCCACAACAGTTCGGCCAGCGTGCCATCGGACCGCATGAAGCTCGACAGCACGGCGCCGCGACCCGTGCCGGCCCGCCGGACCACCGCCGCGCCGGCACCGTCGCCGAAAAGTACACATGTGGCCCGGTCCGTCCAGTCGACGATGCCGCTCATCTTTTCCGTGGACACGACCAGGGCGATCTCTGCATTGCCGGACGCGATGTGTCCTTCCGCGACGGACAGAGCGTAGATGAAGCCCGAGCACGCCGCGGAGATATCGTACGCAGCAGCGTTGGTGGCGCCGAGCAGCGCCTGCATGTCGCACGCCGTCGACGGCAGCAGACGGTCCGGCGTCGCCGTCGAGACGACGATCACGTCGACCTCACCGGGCAGCACGTTCGCCCGCTCCATCGCGATCCGTGCGGCGCGTGCGCCCATCTCTGCCGCACCCATCTCCGGGCCCGCGATGCGACGCTCGCGGATGCCCGTCCGCTCCATGATCCACTCGTCCGTCGTAGCGACGATCTTCTCGAGATCCGCATTCGTCAGAACGCGGTCGGGCAGATATCGCCCCGTCGAGACGATCTCAACGATCGGATCCCTCGCCTTCATGACTCCTCCGCATGTGCGCCGGTACCGGCACCCTGCCCCGCCGTGTCCGCCCGCGCGTCCGCGACCGCACGCTCGATGTGACCGACCAACCGGGTCTCGACCGCCTGGATGGCGACACGGATCGCGTTACAGACCGCGCGCGGAGGCGAACCGCCGTGACATATGATCGTGACGCCGTTCACGCCCAGCAGCGGTGCACCGCCGTATTCCGTGTAGTCGAAGACGCGGAACAACTCATCGAGGTCGAGCGCACCCGGGTGCTCGGCGAGTTCCGTCGTGAGCATGCCATGCATGAAGCCCATCACCGACTCGTAGAACTTGAGCAGCACATTCCCGACGAAGCCATCAGCGACCAGTACGTCGCAGATGCCCCGGATGACATCGCGACCCTCTATGTTGCCGACGAAGTTCAGCTCCGACGCACGCAACAGCCGATGAGCCTCGACCGCCAGCTCGTCACCCTTCTCCGGCTCTTCACCGATGTTCAGCAGTCCGATGCGCGGACTCGGCCGCTGCCACACATCCTCGACGTAGATCGAGCCCAGCCGCGCGAACTGGAGCAGGTGCTGCGGCTTGCAGTCCACGTTGGCGCCCGCATCGATCAGCAGACACGGCTGCACGGTGGTCGGGATGATCGTGCCGATCGCCGGCCGGTCCACCGCCGGCAGCGCCTTCAGATGAAAAAGGGACGCGGCCATGACGGCGCCGGTCGACCCGGCGCTCACGAACGCGTCCGCCTCTCCTTCTTTCTGCAGCTTCAGCCCGACGACGATCGACGAACGCGGCTTGCGCCGGACCGCGGTTACCGCGGGCTCACCCGGCTCGATCACGTCCGTCGCATGCACCACGCGAATACGGCCGGCGGGAAATTCATGGCGTCGCAACTCAGCTTCAATGCGCGCGGAATCACCCACGAGCAGCAGTTCGAAGGTGCCCGGCAGCTCGCGCAACGCCTGGACCGCACCCTCCACCTCGATGGCGGGGTGACGGTCCGTGCCCATGGCGTCAAGCGCTATGCGCACTGCGACGCCCCTAGATTTCCTCGACCTCGAGTACCTGCCTGCCGCCGTACGTGCCGCACGTCGGGCACACTCGATGCGGAATCTTCGGATCCCCGCACTTGGGACACCGGTTCACGGTCGGGACTTCCGCCTTCATCGCGCCGCGGCGCTTGCGACGCCGCTGCTTCGATACCTTTTTCTTGGGTACCGCCATACTTCCTCCTCACTCGGACCTCAGCCGCCGCAATGCGGCCCACCGAGGATCCTCGTCCTCCGTGCGGCAATCGCACGTGGATTCATTCAGGTTCGTTCCACACCGCGGGCAGAAGCCGCGGCACGTGTCATCGCAACTGACGAACTCGGGCACCGCCAGCAGCACATGCTCGCGCACTGCCAGCGTCAGGTCCAGCTCCCGGCTCTTCTTCGGCAGCGCATAGACCTCTTCCGCTTCCGCCTGGACCGGGGCGACGCCTGTACGGTACACGAAGATCAGCTCCTCGTTCACCTCATACAACACGGCTGAGAGGCAGCGGCGGCAGGCCAGTTCCGCCACACCGTCCACCTCTCCCCGCACCACCACATCCGATCCCGCCTGCTGCACTTCGAGGTGCAGCGAGACGGGCTCGGCAAAACGCCACGGCAGCTCGGCCCACAACGCATCCTCGGCCGATACCTCGGCATCGATCCGGATCCGGTGCTGTTGTGCCAGCAGGCCGAGATCGACTTTCAGCATAGTCGTGAAAGATGCTGGATTGCGGGAAACATGTCAACGGCAGGTTGTGGGAGTGGGAGTGGGGGAGTTATGGGGTGTGGGCGCGGGTG
>JAGTUV010000007.1 GCA_018224305.1 Gemmatimonadota bacterium | reverse complement strand
CGCACGACCGTACCGAATGGCCACGTGCGATGTGCGGCATAAGCCTCCGAGTTGCGAAACACGATGCCGCTCGCGGTCCGGCGGCCGTCGAACATGCCGGCGTAGTAGGTCGCCCCGCCTTCCGCCTCCTCCAGGACCACCCGCTCAGCGGTCGTGCTGCCACTCTCCGGTCGTGGCGTCATGCGACCGCCCGCATGGACGGTCACAGGTGTGAGTGTCACACGCGTCGGTTCGATCGGAGACTCGTCCCGGTGGCGGTCGGACGTGCCCGCCGTTCCTCCGGGGACCGCTTCCTCCGGCCGGACCATTGCCGTACCTGCGCACGAGGCCGCGAGTCCGACTCCAGCCGCAATCAGCAGAACTGTCCTGTGTCGCATGTCCGGATATCTCGAGTGGGAAGTCCCTGTCCGCCCTGAAGATAACCTGACTCCGGCGTCTTGTAACCCGTACGCCGGGGGCGTTTTAAGCAGCCCGTAAGCATGCCGGAGTATCCTTGTGCCGGTGCGGTGACCGGTGGAGCGCAGCAGGCGAACCGACGGGGCCGCAGAACCACGAGGAGACCATGAAGAACGTATCCCTGCACGCGCGTGTCGTGCTCGCTGCTGTCACCATGACCATCAGCGGTTGTGCTTCCACCGGCTCGACCTTCCGCAGCGGTGTCCCGGACACGTTCCTGCGCGAGGCGCCCTGGTACGCCGGTACAGCTGCCGGCATGGAGAATGTCGGTCACCTGGCGATTCAGTACCAACGGGGCGCCTCGCACTCGCCGATATTCGATCCCGGTGCCGAAGCCGGCGGAGCGGTCGCCGCACTGCTGCGCGACATGAATGACTACCTGGATTCCCTGCGGCGGATGACGGCGCTGTCGCGTGACCCGCTGCCGGGCACCTCTCCGGACGTGCAGTTCGGTTGCGAGCTGGACGGTGCCGGTGATTGCACGAATGGCCCCGCAGCGCCGTTCGGGTATGGCAAGCCGAGCATGCGACTTGCCATCGGCCGTCCGTCGGCGGAGTGGACGGATGCCGCTGCCCTGGCGATGGACAGCAGTGAGGGCACGCATGTCCTCGTCATCACCCTGGAGGTCGGGCAGTACTGGCCGCGACAGACCAGCTGGCGGGGCTTAAAGGCGGTGGATCTCGGAAGCAACCATCGCGTGGATCTGCCGTGGCTGACGTCTCTCGAGACGCCGGTCAGTGTGCTTCAACTGACAGGGGCGGTGATCGGACGCGACGGACGGGCGGTGCGCATCGGCGCGGAGGGGATGCTCGCGCGCAGGACGAACATCGTGCTGGCAGGTTTCGGAGCTCAGGCGCTGATCACGGACGATGACGTGGCGCAGCTGCGGACACGCCGCCGCGATGAGCTGCCGGGTCAGCCACTCGTGTGGGAGGTGGCACTGCGTACGCTGGTCAGTCAGCTGACAGGCAGTACGCCCGCGGTCAACTGACTGCAGACAGCGATCGGCGGGACGCGACGTGCTTGCGCTCCCGCCGACGCTGCTGATACACTGGGCCGGCCTGCAGTCCTGCGGGCCGGCACCGCCCATCCCTCCCCCGGTGCCACTGTCGAGCCGTTGAAACCCTACATGCTGCGAGGCTGCAGCTGTGTGCAAGTCCGCATGCCGTGGCCGGTTTGCGGCGACATCCGATTGACCAGGAGATCGTTGTGAAGTGCAGATTCGTTGTACGCTTCGTCGCGCTCATGCTGCTTCCCGCGGCGACGATCCACGCCCAGGAGCGACCGGGCGTTCCCTCCGCGGATCGCCCGCACGCTGTACCGGGTGCACGGGGTGCACCGGCGCAGGATACCGTCGCGGTGGATACGGCACGCGGACCGCGGCTTCGTCTTCGCGGAGGACTGGTGTCCAACCTGCCCGTCGATTACGCATCGCGGCTGCTCATGCTGTTCCCCGGCTTCATGCAGTCCACTTCCGGAGAGCGCGCATTCCGCGGTCCCGGCGCCTACGTCGCCACGTACGTCGACGGCGTGCCGGTGCGCAGCCTCATCAGCAGTGGCACCGGTATCATTCCGCCCGTAAACGGGCTGCGGTCCTTATCCCTCACGACCGGCAACGTGCCTGCGTCGTACGTGGGCGCCGCCGTGATTGACTACGTGACGCACACCGGCGGCGAGCACTGGACGGGCGATGTGCGAGCGCTGTCGGATGCACTCGCGCCGGCCGGATGGAACCAGCATAGGACCCGCTTCGAGCTGCAGTCGGCCGGCCCCGTCCCCGGCGTCGCTGGACTGCGCCTGGCGCTGGCCGGACAGACGGCCGGTCAGAAGTATGCACAGCTGCCGGGCAGCGGCCCCGTCTTTGTCGCATCCGGTATCGATACCACGATCGCAATCGCACGGACAGGCGGCGACAGCGTGAACGTCGCCATCCCGAATTACGAGACGGCGGATTTCAAACGCCTGCCTCTGGGAAATGCGAACCGGAGCGATCTGACCACTGCGCTGACATTCGAGCGAGGCAGCGGGCAGTACGGCCTCCGATACTATCGCACGTCCGCACAGACCGTTTCACGCGACCTCGGGCAGCTGTACAACGCGGATGCATGGAGCGGACGCGACGATGTGGCACAGGTGGTCAGTCTATCCCTCCAGCATCCGCTCGCGCTCGGCGTCGACGCGGACGTCGTGCTCAGCCACCAGCGCCACGATGCGACGTCCGGCATGCTGGCGCCGAGCTGGGCGGCGGTGAACGCACAGCCCACGCTCGGCATCATGCGCGGCTCTCCCGGCTTCCTCGCCGACCGCGCGGACTGGCCGGTGACCGAGCCGGCGCTGCTGGCCCTTCGGTCCGGAGTCCTGCCTGCGCGGGTCATGACCTTCACCTCCACGGACAATCCGCTCGTAATTCTCCGGCAGGGTGTTCCCGGTGTCGCCCAGACCCTGCGCATCAATCCGTACGGCGCCCGCTTCGGCTTCCCGATCTCGGGTGTGGGCAACGCCAGTGATATCGCACTCTCCTGGGGCACCGAACGCAGATGGTATGGTCGAGCGGAGTTGTCGCGGCAGTTCGGTGCGTCCGGCATCGCGATCGGCGGCGAAGTGGACAGGTCGACCGTCGAGGGTCTCGACCTGCCGCTCGCCGACGGCGTGCCGGCGCTGCGGCGGGAGAAGCCGCGCTCGGCTGCTGCATTCATGCAGGCGTCCACGTCCATGCAGAACCTGACGGTCAACGCAGGCCTCCGCGTCGAGCAGCACACGTCGGATCGCCTGCTGCCACGCGTGCCGGGCTTCACCACGTTCATTCCGGACTCGCTCCGCGGTGACGCCTGGATTCTGCGCGCCGGGGATGAGCCGTGGGAGCAACGACTCGAGCGCGTCGTCGATTGTGGCGGCGCGGCGACGGCCGCGGAACGAACGAATCCAGCGACGGGTGCCCTGGTCTGCAAGGACAACTTCATGCCGGTAGCCACGCATACGGAGGTCAGCCCGAGGATTGCCCTGGAGTATCCGGACGTCGGTCGCTTCAGCTTCCGCGCGTCGTTCGGATCCTACGTTCAACCGCGCAACCTTCTGGAGTCACCCCGCGACCTGGCGATTGGGGGTACGTCCACGCCCCAGCCCTCCGATGTCGAGCCCGTCCGCGAGAGGTTGGCAGAGGTGGGCGTGCGTACGAGAACATCCGGCGATTCATGGGTGGATCTTCAGATCTTCCGACTGGATGTCAGCAACCCGGTGTCCGTCGGGTTCGTGCAGGTTACCAACCCCTTACATGGCGCGCCAGTCAACATTCTGACACGGTTGAACGCCAACTCCGAGATCTCGACCGGCATGGAGGTCACGGCACTCCAGCACCTGTCATCCTGGTCGGGTCTTCTGGCGACGTTCGGTTACAGCCAACTGGATGTTGAACTGGACGGTGGCAATGCACCGACGCGCACGGATCCCGTGCGCGCCGCGGTCGCCGCGTGGGTCGATCTGGGACAGGCCGGAGGCTCCGGCCCAGTGGCCGCGGTGCTGAACGATATGAGCGTGCATGCTGTGGCAGCATACTCGGAGGGGGCGCGCTACACCCGGCTCACCAACGTCGGTGACGGCCAGCTCGTCGGGCTGCTGCGGACTGCGACGAGCGGGGTTCCCGCGGAAGAGCTGAACGCGTCGAAGCTGCCCGCGCGCAGAGAACTCGACCTCCGCATCGCAAAAGGCTTCCGGCTCGCCGGCGTGAACGCCCGTGTGGTTGCCGACCTGAGGAACCCGCTCGGCTTCGACAACGTGCACACCGTCTATGCAGAGACGGGCACCACGGAGAATCTGCTGTACGCCCAGCGCCTGCAACAGAACACTCTGCTCACATACTCAGGCATGGGAACACTGAGCGACATGGTGATCGACGACTGGACTGTGGAGAACGAGGTCAACCGTTACATGCTGCGCAGCGCGGAGCGGCGCTATGGCAACGGCGATGGCATCTTCACGGTCGGTGAGATGACGGCGGCCGTGGACGCGTATCTGGACCTGATGGCGGGTCCGCAATGGCTGCGCGATGATGCGCGCGAGCTTCGACTGGGCGTGGAGGTCAGGTTCTAGGGTCGTGGGTGGGGAGAGGGAGACGGAGAGGGAGCGGTGGGCGTGTCCCGGCCGCGGTTGTCCATGGCGGGCGGCACTGCGCACCTCGTTGCGAGAAAGCACGTTGACGAGGGGAGGCACCCGCAAGAGCTCCCGTGAACGTGAACTATACACCACCTGTTGGTTCTGTGAGGCTGGCAAGGGATCGACGGTTCCGGACGCCGTCAACTTTGCACCAGCCCTGTCTCCAGTCGGGCGCGGTACCGGCTGACTGCGCTGGGCGCCGTGAGCCTGCCACCAGGTCGGGTTCGAGCGGGGGTGGGTGCAGGGTGACGGCGCCGCTGTGCAGGAACGAGGGGGCGTGGAGATGAGGCGACGGCGCCGCTATGACCAAAGCGGCCATTTACGCACTCGAGCGGACACTGCCGCCCCATACCGCCTTCCCCAGTCGCGACAACCGCCCAAACCCTCAGTGCGCGCATGGCGGGAACGTGTGGGAATCGAACCCACCAGCCCGGGGTTCAGCCAGGCGAGCCAGTTTTGAAGACTGGTGGGACCACCAGGCCCCCTCCGTCCCCGCGAGACCACGCACCCGGTGAGAACACGCCGGGTTCGCCCGTCAGCGCGACTCCACGACGCTCAGGGTGTTGCTGCCCACCTGCCACTGCACCCGCGCGCCCGCGAACAGCGTGAAGTCCCGGGACGTGACGGACGCGCCGCTGCTCTGACGCGCAATCAGCTGATAGTTCCCCTGGAGTTCGCTCGACGAGTACGTCAGAGTGCGTTCTTCACCCGCTGGTACGGTGCCCAGCGTCTCCGTGTCGTCTCCGGACCGGCGCATCTCGATCGTCAACACAGACGGCGGGTTCAGGTCATTGAGAACCAGCACCGTGGCAGTGGTCTCGGGCTCGCCACCGCCGAGAAATCCGAAGCAGCCGGCCGTCACGCCTGCAAGTCCGAGCACGAGTGCAAATCTAATCATACGCATCATCACAATTTACCTCCTGTTGGTGTCCGCCGCCGAATGGTGCCTTTTTCGTGCCATGGGTAGTGTCCTGAGTCGAAAAGTCCGGCTCAGCACGCTAGCCGTGAATCAGCTTTCTGTACTTGATGCGATGAGGCTGATCGGCCTCGGCACCGAGCCGGCGATGCCGGTCCAGTTCGTACTCCTGATAGTTGCCCTCGAACCATACGACGTTGCTGTCGCCCTCGAATGCGAGCATGTGCGTGGCAATGCGATCGAGGAACCAGCGGTCGTGCGAAATGACGACCGCGCAGCCGGCGAAGTTGAGCAGCGCCTCCTCGAGTGCACGCAGCGTGTCGACGTCGAGATCGTTCGTGGGCTCGTCGAGCAGGATGAGGTTGCCGCCGCGGCGCAGCAGTTTGGCGAGGTGAACGCGGTTGCGCTCGCCGCCGGACAGCACGCCGACCTTCTTCTGCTGCTCCCCGCCCTTGAAGCCGAACCATCCGCAGTACGCGCGCGAGCTGATCGTCGTCCCGCGTCCGAGTTCGATGTCTTCCTGTTTGTCGGAGATCTCCTCCCAAACGCTCTTGTCCGGACTGAGCGCGTCCCGCGACTGATCGACGTACGCCATCTCGACCGTGGCGCCGATCTTCAATGTGCCGCTGTCCGCGGTCTCCTGTCCCGTCATCATCCGGAACAGCGTGGTCTTGCCGGCGCCGTTCGGTCCGATCACGCCGACGATGCCGCCGCGCGGCAGACGGAACGACAGGTCATCGAACAGGACCACATCGCCATACGCCTTGGCGACGCCATCGGCAACGACCACCTCATCGCCCAGGCGCTGTGCTGCGGGTATGACGATCTCCGCGTTCGTCAGCTTCTCGCGCTGATCCTGGTTCAGCAGGTCCTCGTACGCGCTGATGCGGGCCTTCCCCTTGGACTGGCGCGCGCGCGGTGCCATGCGGATCCAGTCCAGCTCGCGAGCGAGTGAGCGCTGCCGCGCGGACTCCTGTTTCTCCTCCTGCGCGAGCCGCGCCTGCTTCTGCTCCAGCCAGGATGAGTAGTTGCCTTCCCACGGTACACCTGCGCCGCGGTCCAGCTCGAGAATCCATTTGGCGACGTTGTCGAGGAAATAGCGGTCGTGCGTGATGGCCACGACAGTGCCCGGAAAGTCGGCGAGGAACCGCTCGAGCCACGCCACGGATTCCGCATCGAGATGGTTGGTCGGCTCATCGAGCAGCAGCATATCCGGCTCTTCCAGCAGCACCTTGCACAGCGCCACGCGACGACGCTCGCCACCGCTCAGCTTCGTCACATCGGCATCGGCGGGCGGCAGACGCAGCGCATCCATCGCAATCTCGATCTTGCGGTCGAGGTCCCATGCATTGCTCGCGTCGATGCGGTCCTGGAGCTTCGCCTGTTCCTCGATGAGCGCCTCCATCTCATCGTCGGACATTGGCTCCGCGAACTTCATGTTGACTTCGTCGAAGCGCTTCAGGAGGTCGCGCACCGGCTTTACCGCCTCTTCGACATTCCCCCGGACATTCAGCGCCGGATCCAGCTCCGGCTCCTGAGACAGGTATCCCACGCACGTGCCCTTCGCGGCCCACGCCTCGCCCAGAAAATCGGTGTCCACGCCCGCCATGATGCGCAGCATCGAACTCTTGCCGGACCCGTTCGGCCCGACCACGCCGATCTTCGCGCCCGGATAGAATGACAGCCAGATCCCCTTCAGGATCTCGCGGTTCGGAGGCACCACCTTACGGAGGCCCTTCATGACGTATATGAACTGCGGTGTGTTCATGTCCCCTGCATGGCCGTTTGAATCGGTCGAAGCGAACCCTTACGCTCGCCGCAACCCCCGCATGCCGCAACCCCTGCATACGCGGTTCGGAGCGGATCGACGGAGAGGAGTCGCGGCCCTCGTCCGGTGACCGCCCCGCCCTCGTCCGGTGACCGCCCCGGGCTCGTCCGGTGACCGCCCCGCCCTCGTCCGGTGACCACCCGGCTAATCGTCCTGTGACCACCCGGCCAATCGTCCTGTGACCGCCGGCCTGGTTGCCGAACCGCCTCCGGAGCCCTTCCGCCCTTCCCCACCCCCGCCTATCTTCCCGTTCCCATGCCGATAACCTATCTCGACGGAACGAGACTCCGGCGCGCCCTCGTCGCGGGTTGCGACTTCGTGCAGGACCGCCGTGCCGAGCTCAACGCCATCAACGTGTTTCCCGTTCCGGACGGCGATACCGGAACCAACCTCGCGCTCACGGCCGCGGGCGTGGCCGATGAGCTTCGCGGAATGGCTGCGGAGCGACTCGACATCGTGAGCCGTGAAGCTGCCGAGGCCGCGATTCTCGGAGCGCGCGGCAACTGCGGCATGATCCTCTCCCACTTCCTGCTCGGCTTCGCGGATGCAGTCCGGGACCGGGAACGCGTGGATGCGGCCGAGTTCGCGGCGGCGCTGACTGCGGCGGCAGAGCACGTGTACCGTTCGCTCGAGAAGCCGGTCGAAGGCACGATCATCACGGTGATGCGTGAGGTGGCGGAGGAGGCCCGACAGGTGGCCACGCACGACTTCAGTGACCTGCTGGAACTGCTGCTGGAGCGGGCGCGCGACGCGTGCCGGCGAACGCCCGACATGCTGCCGGCGCTGCGCAAGGCCGGCGTGGTCGACGCTGGCGCTCTCGGGTTCGTTCACATGATGGAGGGGATCGGTGCCTTCGTGAACGGCGAGCCCTTCCGCGCACTCGCCCGCAGGCCCGTCTTCGATGATGTCGCAACGGCGATTGCCCGCGTGGAGTATCCGTCCGTGGACGAGGTGTACCAGTTCTGCACGGAAGCACTCGTGCGCGGCAGCGCGCTGCCGGAAAGCGACGAGATACGGGCGGTGCTGCGCGAGCGCGGTGATTCGCTGATCGTGATCCGGGGTGCGGGCGTGCTGAAGGTCCACATCCACACCGATGAGCCCGAAGTGGTGTTCTCGTATCTGCGGACACTCGGAACGCTGGCGACGCACAAGGCGGAAGACATGGCGGTGCAGCACGCCGCAGTCGAACGCGCAGCAGAGGGCCACGTCCAGCTCGCAAGGCGGCCGCTCAGCATAGTGACGGACAGCTCGTCCGATCTGCCCGACGAGATAATGCGCGCCCACGGGATTCGTACCGTGCCGCTGATGGTGGTGTTCGACGATGGTGCGCTGCGCGACCGCATAGACATCGATGCGGGCACCTTCGTGAAGCGGCTGCGGGCCGGAGAGCACCCCACTACGTCGCAGCCTCCTCCGAAAGCGTTCCTCGACGCGTTCCGTGCCGCTGCGGGAGATGGCGAGACGGTACTCGCCGTCATCCTGAGTTCGGCGCTGTCAGGTACGTTTGCGTCGGCCGAGGCCGCCGCGAAGCTCATGGACGGCACACGCGTCGTGCTGGTCGATTCGCTCGGCGCATCGATGACCCTCGGCCTGCTGGTCCTGCGCGCTGCCGAGCTCGCCGAGCTCGGCAGGAGCGCGGCGGAAGTCGCCGACGAACTGCGCCGGATCCGGGCGCAGTCGAGCATCCTGTTCACGGTGGATGTGTTCGACAACCTGCTCGCGTCAGGCCGGGTCGGCCGCGGGCAGGTGATGATCGCCGGACTGCTCGACATCCGGCCCATCCTCGCGCTCGGCCCGGACGGAACCGTGCAGCCGATCGCGAAGGTGCGCGGCCGCGCGAACGTGGCAGCGCGCATGCTCGACACCCTCCGTGAGCGGATCCCCGCCGACACGAAGAGCCTGCGGTTCGGGGTAGTGCATGTCGGCTGCGAGGAGAAAGCGGAATCGTTTGCGGCGGACCTGCGAAAGGCGTTCGGCGAGCGTGAGATCATCATCACGCCCGCCAGCCCCGTTCTCGCCACGCACCTCGGTCCCGATGCGTGGGGTGTCGCCTATCAGGTCGAGGACTGAGCCACCAGCGCGACCGCGTCGATCTCCACACGCACGTCCTTCGGCAGCTTCGCCGCCTGCACCGTGGAGCGGGCGGGCCGATGATCTCCGAAGTGCCTCCCGTACACCTCGTTCATCGCACTGAAGTCATCCATGTCTTTCAGGAAGACCGTCGTCTTCACGACATCTTGAAGCGATGTGCCTGCCGACTGGAGAATGGCCGAGAGGTTCTGCATCACCCGCTCTGTCTGAGCGCCCACATCATCACCGCCCACCAGCTGCATGGTCGCGGGATCGAGCGGGATCTGGCCGGCAGTGAACACGAAACCGTTGGCAACGATTCCCTGGCTGTAGGGTCCTATCGCTGCAGGCGCATCATCCGTCTGTACGGCACTCAACCTGCTCATGTCTGACTCCGGACGTCGATGTGGGTGCTGCTGCCGGGGGTCTGCGCCGTTCTGTCCAGGGACAAACGGTGCATTCGATATGCGGCACGGATTTTGACCAGTCGTGACCTCACCAGCCGAACTGGATCGAAAAAGCTACCGCGCGAGTTGCGGCTTGTAAAGCAGCGTGCGCTCTCAACTCAGGAGTGGAATGTCCGGTTTTGCCGCCGCTGCGGAAACGAAGTTCCGTGACACGACCACGGGCCTGCTCGAATACTTCGTGCTCGGTGGACGTGCCATGCGTTTTGCTTTCTCGCGGCCGTTCTACTGGCGCGACACTCTGGCGCAGATGGACCGGATCGGTGTGGGATCGATCCCGATCGTGATGCTCACAGGGCTGTTCACGGGAATGGTGCTGGCCCTTCAGAGCTCGGTCGAACTGTCAAAGTTCGGTGCGGACATCTACATCGGCAATCTCGTCGGTGCATCGATGGTCCGCGAGCTCGGACCCGTGCTCTGCGCACTGATGGTAGCGGGGCGAGCCGCATCGGGCATCGCTGCGGAACTCGGATCGATGCGCGTGACGGAGCAGATCGACGCATTGCAGACCTTCGGCACGGACCCCATCCGCAAGCTGGTGACTCCCCGCGTCCTGGCCGGGCTGACCATGCTGCCGGTGCTCACCGTGCTCGCCGACGTCATCGGGATCATGGGCGGAATGCTGATCTCCGTGTTCCGGATCGGCATCACCGCGGACGCGTACATGCAGGGTGTTCTCAACACGCTTGCGCAGTCGGGTTTCATATTCGGCATCTTCCCGAAGGACTTTGCCAGCGGGCTGCTGAAGCCTCTGGTGTTCGGCGGGATCATCACGCTGACATCGTGTTACTACGGCTTGAACACCAAGGGCGGCACCGAGGGTGTCGGCATAGCAGCGACCCGGGCGGTCGTCACGTGTTCCGTGCTGATTCTGGCGGTCGACTACTTTCTGACGCAGCTCACTCTCATCGTGCTGAGGCCGGGACATTGAGGAGCGCCGACGAACACCTGAGCACCATACGCGGTGAACTCGCGGATGACCACGCCGCGGCGCCGCCCGCCACGGCCATACCGGTCATCGAGCTGGAGGATGTCACGCTCTCGTTCGACCAGCCGATTCTCCAGGGAGTGACGCTGGAGGCACGTGAGGGTGAGACGCTGATGGTCGCGGGAGAATCAGGTTCGGGAAAGTCGACCATCCTGAAGCTCATCCTGCGGTTGCTCGTGCCGGACTCCGGCAAGATTCTCGTGCTCGACGAGGATGTCGCACACCTGACGTTCCCCGAGGCACTCGACCTGCGCCGCAGGATCGGCATGGTCTTTCAGAATGCGGCATTGTTCGATTCGCTGACGGTGTTCGACAACATCGCCTATCCGCTCCGCGAGAATACGGAGCATGACGATGCCGAGATCGAGCGAATCGTGCGTGAGCGCCTGGACTTCGTCGATCTGGACCCCGACCAGGTGATGGGGCAGGTGCCGAGCCAGCTCTCGGGCGGCATGCGCAAGCGCGTCGGGATTGCCCGCGCGATAGCGACGGACCCGCGCATCATTCTGTACGACGAGCCGACCGCCGGCCTCGATCCGCTGACCGTGGGCCGGATCAACGATCTCATTCGGAAACTTCAGCGCGAACTCAATGTGACGTCCGTGCTGGTAACGCATGACATCCGGGCGGGCTTCCGCGTGGCCACGCGCGTGAATCTGCTCCGCGAGGGTCGGATCGTATTCGAGGGATCGCCCGAAGAGATGGTGGCGGCCAATGATTCCTACATCAAGTCTTTCCTGAGCTGACAATGCCAACTGTAACGGAACGCAGCAGATTCGACTGGAAGCAGGGACGCGTGGCGTTGCTGGTCATCGTCAGTGCGCTTATGCTCGCCTATGCGGTCTACCGCGTCGGACAGGTATTCGATGTGTTCGCGAGCCGCTACGAGCTCTCGACGCTGACGCCCTCCGCTCTCGGTCTGCGACCGGGTGCACCCGTGACACTTGCAGGTCAGCGCATCGGCCAGGTCAAGGCCATCGAGTTCATACCGGTCGAGAGAAAGATCGGCGGCAACAACCTGCGCATCGTCATTGCCGTCGCCGATGAAGTGCAGGATCAGATCAGGGCGGACTCGCGGGCGTTCCTGCGAACGCAGGGTCTGCTGGGTGACAAGTTCGTAGACATCGAGCCGGGCACACCCGGCGCACGCATACTCCAGCCGGGCGACACGCTGGCGACCGGCGAGTCGATCGACATCGATCAGTTCCTGACCATGGCTGCAGGCGCGCTCGATGAGGCGACGGGCATCGTACTGAACCTTCAGGAACTGACGGGCGGGCTGTCGCGCGGTGAGGGCACGATGGGACTGCTGCTGCGCGACGATCAGCTTTACGCCAACCTGAATGCCACGACCGCCGAGATGCGTAACGTGCTCGCGCAGATCAACCGCGCGGACGGCACGTTCGGCAGACTGATCCGCGACCCGGCGGTGTATGTGCAGATGACCAGCGCCATCACGCGCATGGATTCGCTCGGTGCGATGATCCTGCACGGCGACGGCAGCATGTCGCAGCTGCTGCGGAGCGATTCGCTGTACCGCAGCATGCTCGGAACTCTGACCATTGCCGACAGTGCCGTCACCGACCTGGCATCCCTCGTCAACCAGCTGGCGACCGGGGACGGCACCATCCAGCGCATGATGTCGGATCCGGAACTCTACGACCAGTTCCTGCGGGCAGTGATTGATGTGCAGACACTCATCAACGATATCCGGCTCAACCCGGCGGCGTACAAGCCGAACATCACGGTCGACGTGTTCTGATGCGGCGCTGAACTCAGTGGCGGACCCGGACGCCGACGGGCGTGCTTCGGCCGCTCGGACTCCGTGCCGCGATCGAGTCCGCTGCCTCCGGCAATGTGAACGACAACGCTACCGTACGCCGGCTCCCGTCCGGATCCGGATCACCCCATTGGCGGCCCGCGAGCCATACAGCTCCCGTGCGGCCGCACCCTTGACAATGTCGATGCTCACGATGTCGTCCGGATCGACAGCGCGCATGGCCGCGGCATCGGCAATGATCACTCCGTCAACCACAATGAGGGGACTCGCGTCCGTGAACGCGCTGTCGTCGAGTCGAATCCCCCGAGCCCGCACGACGGTCTGCACGCCCTCCTCGCCGTCTCGCACGGCGGTCTGTACACCCTCCTCGGCACGAACACTCTCAGCAGCACGTACCACGAGTGCTCTGCGCTTCACCGCGGACACCGCGACGGGCTGACCATCCACGATCGGAGTTCCCAGCGGTACCGCGCCCTCGCTGCCGTCGCGCATTAACGCCACGCGCGTACCGATGTGAACCACGCCGTTCGCGGCGCGCTCGCCGTACGCAGCGACGGCTGCAGCGGCCTTCACTACCTCGATGCGGGCGATCTCCCCGGGCGCCAGCTCGTTCGCCACACGCGCGGGTACGATCACGCCATCAACCACGTACAGCGGCTCGGCCGCCTCACCGTCAGTGCTGGCGACGAGAACTCCCGCGCGCGTGGCCTGCGCCCGTGCCTCTGCGGCGCTCATGTCATCGATCGCGGCGGCGGTCGGCAGCTCGGTGGCGCATGCGGCCATACCCAGAAGCAGCGCCATCAGACCTGTACCCGCTGCACGCAGCCGCCTCGGGCTGTTCGTTCTTTCGATCATGTTGATGAGCCTCCGTTCGAGATGAGTGGGTGAGTCCGTCAGAGCGGGTGCACCGAAGGGGTGCGAGCGTGCGTGCGCAGCAATCTCGAGCAGCATTGATCCGTAGGATCGCGGGCCGGCCCCGCGCCGCAGGACGCGTGCGTCGCAATCCAGTTCCACTGCCAGGCGCAGGCGCAGCAGCATCCACCACAGCGCGACGTTCCAGGGCATTACGCAGACGCTCAGACAGGCCGCGCCCAGAAGCACGTGATCGCCCGCCCGACGATGTTCCTCCTCGTGCTGAACCACCAGCCGCTGACTATCGAGCGGTTCTGACAGCAGCCAGTCCGGTACCACGATGGCCGGTCGCAGCAGCCCCACCAGCGCGGGGCCGGTGTCGCACGATACGAGCACCGGCATACCGTCGATGCTGTGCATCCGCCACTGTCTCCGGTGACGTCGAACGCGCCGTAGCGTGCCGGTGAACACCACCAGCAGCAACACCGAGAGCGTCAGCCATGCGCCCGCCAGCAACCGGTTGCCGCCGCCTCGCTGTGCCGCCACGCCATACACGCGATCTGCCGTCGCGCTCCTCGCCCGCAGCAGGAACGCCACCGCTTCGTCGAGCCGATGACGCCAGCCATCACCCGGCGCTGCCACAGCCGATATGGTTCCCAACGCAGCCACTGCATCCACAGCCGTTGCGACGGCACCATCGGATTTCTGCGGCAGATGGACCAGGGCAATTCCTGAAAGCGCTACCGTGCCCAGCATGCCCGCAACCCATACAGGACGGACCGGCAGGCGGAGGATGCGGCTGACGTGATCTCCAGCCAGTGAGCCCGCCGCAATCAGCGTCCCGACCACCAGTGAATACAGCATCCACGCTGCGATCATTCCTCCTCCTTCAGCCGCTCCTGCAACAGCCGCTTCATCCGCTCCAGTTCGCGTCGCGACAGCCCCCGGTCCGACACCAGCTGCGCCAGTATCATCTCCGCCGAACCGTGGAAGATCGTGTCACGAATCCGGGCCAGCGCGCTCCCGCCAGCCTCCTCCGGGCCGATCAGCGGATGGTACCGGTACGCCCGCCCCTCCGACTCATGACGGACGAATCCCTTGGCCTCGAGCGTCTGGAGCAGCGACAGAACCGATGTGTACGCCTGCGCCCCATCAAGCGCCTCGCGAACCTCGCTCACCGTTCCCGAGCCCGCGCGCCAGAGGATGCTCATCACGTCGAGCTCGCGGTCCGTGAAAATGAAGTCGCTCATGGGGTCCAATCCGCTCCTGCCCGCGGCTGAATCGATCTCGAATCGGCAGTCCCGGCATGGCAGCCGGGGCGTACGGCCGGTTATCTACGGCGAAGATAGTACGGGAGTTCCCGTAGGTCAACTCCGGTGGGTTCCGAGCGGGTTACGGCGGCGTCAGACTCATCCGGCGCATGAGCTCTGCGAACTGCGGACGGACAGTTCGCGGACCGCGCGGATGACTGCCGGGAGATCGAGCGGCTTGGTGAAAACCATGGCGTGCGTTGAAGCCGCATCATCGACCTCTTCGAGCATGGCATTGGCAGTCACGGCAATGAAGGGAATGTCGCTCATAGCCGGATCCGAGTGGAGGGCAGCACAGACCGCTTGACCGTCCGCCAGGCGGAGCGGGTGTTCACCCAGGATGACTGCCGGCCGATGATGCCTGGCGGCCTCCAGCCCGGAAGCAGCATCGGCTGCCTGCTCCACTCTGTACCCGCCGTGCGCGAGAAAGGCCGCAAGGATTTGTCGCGAGTCAGGGTCGGGGTCTATGATGAGCACCAGGGGTGACGAGTTCATGGGCATCTCCTCGTGGCTGCCTCCGTGCGGCCCAGCTGGCCAGGCGAGCGCCGCGGTGAATCCAGGTATGAGGTGTCGAAGCGGAGTCCTGCCGGTGAGAACAGCAGGAGCGTTTATCCAGCCATCTCCGAACTGTTCCTGAGCCCGCCCTGGAGCACCAGCCTAACAAATTGCTGGAGATGACGCTGTAGGGAGATTTGCGAACATCTGTCGGGAGAAGCTCCACTGCCACCCGGCAGCAGCAGTCCCACCAGGGCGGGTCCGGTGTCGCACGATACGAGCACCGGCGCGAGCGACACCCGACAGCGAAGCGCATGCACCGAGCACAGCCGCTGCGAGCACAGGAAGCGCCCGCGCGCGGATGCGGCAGTGGCGTAAACAGGGATTCCGGACCAGATTCCGTCCAGGGGCTCGCGCAGGGTTGGGTGGACGCCAGCCGACCCTCGCTCTGCGCCTGCCGCCGTCAACCGCCCCTGCATTCCCCGTGCGGCCTCTCACCTCGAGGCATATGAGACGATTGCTCCTCTCGGTGGCAGCCGGCTGCCTGCTCATCGCTTCGGGCGATGTCGTATCCGCGCAATCCCTGATCGTCGAGGTGACTGCGGCGGAATCAGGGAGTCCGCTTCCCGGAGCGTTCGTCTCGCTCCTCGACGCGAGCGGCCGTACGATCCGCAGCGCCCTCACGAACGAGGCGGGCCGCCTCCTCCTCGCCGCACCGGGCGGCGGGCCCTGGCAGGTCAGAGTGGAGCTCGTGGGCCGGCAGACGCATTCGAGCGGCCTGTTCACCATCGCCGCAGCAGAGAGCCGCAGGGTCGCCGTATCTCTGTCGTTCCAGCCGATCGTGCTCGCGGAGATCCGCGTCGACCCCGATCAGCGCTGCCGGCTCCGGCCGGCGGACGCGCTGGCGATCTCGCAGGTGTGGGAGACGGCGCGTCAGGCGCTCGCCGTGCAGGCGTGGGCCGAAGGCGCGGGAGTGTACCGGCTCGACATCTCGACGTACGATCGCGACCTCGACGCTACCGGTCGCACGGTGGAGCGGGAAAGCCGCCGCGGCAGAACCCGGGTCACCCGCGCGCCGTTCGCGAGTCTGCCGCCCGAGGATCTCGTCAAGAGCGGCTTCATACGCACGCTGGAGGACGGCGGGCACGAGTATTACGGTCCCGATGCCCGGCTGCTCCTGTCGGACGTGTTTCTGGACACGCACTGCTTCCGGCTCGAACGCTCACCCGACGTAGCGGGTGCGATCGGCCTCGCCTTCGAGCCCGTGAGCACGCACGATCTGCCCGATATCACGGGAACGCTCTGGTTGGACGAAGCCACGTCGCACCTCCGTTTCCTGGAATACCGCTACACGCGAGCGCCCTACGAAGAGGCGCGCGGGCTGGCGGGAGGACGCGTGGACTTCAAGGCGCTGCCGGACGGCGCGTGGATCATCGAGCGCTGGTGGATCCGGGCTCCGATTATGGTCCGGCAGGCGAATCTCGCGCGCGCAGGTGACACCGGAATTCGAGTCGCGGGGATCCGTGAGACGGGCGGCGAAGTCATCGGGATCTCCAGCTCACTGCGGACGATCGCACGTGCTGCCCGCGGGTCG
>JAGTUV010000006.1 GCA_018224305.1 Gemmatimonadota bacterium | reverse complement strand
TCGCCCAGCGTCGCGCTACCCACCGGCCCCTCCGCCGTCTACCGCCGCCGCCAGGCCCAGTCGAGGTTGGTGCTGCTGCTGCTGTTCCACACCGATTCCGTACTCTCGACGGGGCTCGTTGCCCGCGCTCCGGATCCGTTCGCCGCCGGCCTGTTCCGCCTGTCGATCATGTCCGACCAGCCACAGGCGGCCGCCGTTCTCGATCAGGTCGAGATGCTCGTCCGCGAAGATCGACATGTGCACGCGACATGCGATGTCGACGCCGACCATGTACGGCGCCACCGCGTTGTCCAGCGCGACCACACCGCCGATCGGGATCCCGTAGCCGACGTGCGCGTCCGGCATCAGTGCGCCCGCGATCGTGACCGGCAGCCGCATCGCGTTCTCCATCTGCGTGATCGCGGCCGGATCGATCAGGTCACGGCCCCACACCGGCGCGGGTTTCGGCACGTCGAGGACGGGGACGACGTTCTTTGCGGTGGCGTCGTTCGGTGTTGATCGGGACGACTTGCGGTTCTTCTTCCTGCCCACGTGTTCACGGCTCCCGTTGCAAGCGACGTTTCTGCGAGCTGGCCCTGTCATGCACACTGCGCTCCCATTCCGCTTCGGGTGCTGCCAGGCAAGTGATTCGCAGACGTGCTGCGCCGGAGTCGCGGACTGCCCGGGCGAGAGCCGCAGGCGTGACCTGCGGCTCACCCCGGGTCGTCTTGTGGACGGTCGGCCATCGTCAGACGGTGGCCGTCACCTCCGCCGTCAGGGGCTCGATGATGTGGTGGACGCGCGCGATTACATCGGCGGGGAACCCGCCGCGGCGTGCGTGCGTCAGCAGCATCTCCTCATCCGGCGCGACATAGACGCAGTAGATCCTGTCGTCCGTCACGTAGCTGTGGATCCACTGGATGGTCGGGCCGAGTTCGTTCAGTACCGCACACGACTTCTGCGCGATGCCCGTGAGCTGGTCCGCCGACATTCCGCCTGCGCCCGGCAGGTCGCGCTCGATCACGTATTTCGGCATGGTCAGCTCCCCGCCGGCGCGTAGTCGCAGTTCACGTCCGGATTCCAGTCGGCGAACATGCCGGCCGGATTGTGCTTCCAGATCCAGGCGTGCAGCACCCACAGCCCCAGCCCGTCGTTGCGATGGAACGCGATGCCGTGCAGCACCGGCGCCTCCTCGCCCCACGCCTCGATCGGCACCGCCCATTCGACTGCCACCAGCCGCTGCCGGCCATTCTTCTGCGGCTCGTACACGAGCAGTTCCGGCGCGAGATCCCGCGGCATCAGCTCCGCCATCCGTTCCCAGTCGATGTAGTGCTGCCCCATGCCGCCCACTCCCTCCAGCTCCATGCACGGCAGGATCGGCTCGGACCAGCCTGCTGGCCCCGCCGCGTCGAAGTCCTTGAACTCGACCGTCGCCTGACGGAGGTCGGCCAGCCACTTCCTGACCTCCGGGGTGTTGACCTCGTCTCCGTGCGACGCGTGTGCGGGCGCGAGCTCGATCTCCGTCGCCAGCGGCGACGACCCGGCGCCGTCACAGGCGGTAATGCCGGCGAGGGCCAATGCGGCTGGGATGGCGAAGCGATACAGCGTCCTGCGTACTATCATGTGACCTCCTGTGTGATGTTCCATCGCGACTGACTTGCCGCGATTCGATCCGGTGCTGCACATTAAGAGGTCGCCGTCGACCGGCTGTCGTCCCGATCTCGCCCCCCTGTCGCCCGGACGCAACTTGTTTCGTCTCAAACTCTTCGGCAGTGCATCCATCGACGGCCCCGCGGGCCGCGTGACGGGCCGGGCCGTGCAGCGGCGGCGCCTCGGGCTGCTCGCGCTGCTCGCCGTTGCGGGTGAGCGGGGCATGACACGCGACCGGCTGGTCGGCTACCTGTGGCCGGACTCGGACGGGGAGCGCGCGCGCCACCTGCTGTCGGACTCGATCTATCGGATCAACCAGGCGGTGGGCGGCGAGGCGGTGGCGGCGGTGGGCGATGACCTGCGGTTGAACAGGGAGCGGCTGCCGAGCGATGCGTGGGAGTTTGCGGAAGCGATGGAACGGGGCGACTGGGAGCGGGCGGTCGAGCTGCACGTCGCGCCCTTCCTGGATGGCTTCTTCCTGACGGATGCGGACGAGCTGGAGCGCTGGGTGGACGGTCAGCGGGAGCGCCTCGCCCGGGAACGTGCGCGGGCGCTGGAAGCACTTGCGGACAGCGCCGAGCGCGATGGTGCGATGGTCGATGCCGTGCGATGGTGGCGCCTGCTGGCGGCGCAGGACCCCTGGAGCTCGCGCATCGCGCTCCGGTTGATGCGTGTTCTAGACAGCGCCGGCGAGCGCGCGGCCGCGCTCCAGCACGCGCACGTGCACACGCAGCTGCTCGAGGACGAGATGGGGCTGGCGCCCGATGCCGAGCTGGTCGCGTTCGTGAATGAGTTACGTACGCCACCCGGTCCCGGTTCTCCTGCGCAGGCGGTCGCCGTCCGTCGGGCACAGACGTCAGTTGCGGTGCTGCCGTTCGTCAACCTGAGCACCGACGCGGAGAACGAGTATTTTGCGGACGGGATCACGGAGGACGTCATTGCGAGCCTGTCGAAGATTGGCGCGCTGCGGGTGACCGCAAGGACATCGGTGATGCAGTTCAAGGGCGGCGAGCAGAGCCTGCGGGAGATCGGCGCGGCGCTTGGCGCCTCCACGCTGCTCCACGGCAGTGTGCGACGCGTGGCCGATCGCGTCCGCATCAATGCGCAGCTCGTCTGTCTGGAGACGGACGAGTATCTGTGGGCGGAGACGTACGACCGCAGCCTGACAGATGTGTTTGCGATCCAGGCGGACGTGGCGCTGCACATCGCCACGGCACTCAGGGCCACGCTGTCTCCGGAGGAGAAGACGCGAATCAGCCGGGAGCCGACCGGCAATGTCGAGGCCTACCAGCTCTATCTCAAGGGGCGGCACTGCTTCCTTCGCTTCACGGATGACAGCATGCGCCAGGGCATCACGTACTTCGAGCGTGCGACCGACCTCGACCAGCAGTATGCGCTGGCGCATGCGAGCGTGGCGATGGTGTGCGCGGAGCTCGGCATGACGGGCCACATGGATCCGGTCGACGCGTATCGGCGGGCGCATGCGTCCGTCGCGAGAGCGCTCGAGCTCGATGCTGACCTGGCAGAGGCTCACTGCATGCGAGGCCAGCTGCTGGCGTCCGGCGACTATGACTGGATCGGCGCGGAGCGTGCGTTCAGACGCGCGTTGGAGTTGAGCCCGAGCAGCGCGGACACGTACGACCTGTATGGACGCATGTGCTCTGCACTCGGACGGCATGATGAGGGTGTCGCGCTCCAGAAGCGTGCCCAGGAGCTAGACCCGCTGGCTCATCGCGCGGACTTCGCGACCGCGCTCCTGCGTGCCGGCCGCTACGATGAAGCGCTCGATACCGCGCAGCAGGCCGTCGATTTCGATCCGCATTACGATCGCAGCCGCGCGACGCTCGGCTGGGCTCATCTGATGCTGGGGAACATCGCCGAGGGACTGGCCGAGCTCGAAGCCGCGGTCGCACTCTCGCCGGCAAGCACCGCCTGGCTGGCGCAGCTCGGCCAGGCATACGGCATGACAGGACGCACCAGCGACGCCTGCGACATCCTGCGCCGACTCGACGAGTTGTCGAAGGACCGTTACGTCTCCCCCTACCACATGGCGTACGTCTACACCGGTCTCGGCGAACATGACAAGGCGGTGGCAGCGCTGGAGCGTGCGTATCGCGAGCGAGCGGGTGCAGTGTACGGCATCAAGGGATCGTTCCTGTTCACGACTCTGCATGCTCATCCCGGATTCAAAGCGCTGCTTCGGCGCATGAACCTCTGAGAGAACCTTTGTTTCGTCTCAAACTCTTCGGCAGTGCATTCATCGACGGTCCCGCGGGCCGCGTGACGGGCCGGGCCGTGCAGCGGCGGCGCCTCGGGTTGCTCGCGCTGCTCGCCGTTGCGGGTGAGCGGGGCATGACACGCGATCGGCTGGTCGGCTACCTGTGGCCGGACTCGGACGGGGAGCGTGCGCGCCATCTGCTGTCGGACTCGGTTTATCGGATCAACCAGGCGGTGGGCGGCGAGGCGGTGGTGGCGGTGGGCGATGAGCTACGTGCGCGCGCGCTCGAGGCGCTTGCCGAGCGCGCCGAACGCGACGGTGCGGCGGTCGACGCCGTGATGTGGTGGCGCCTGCTCGCGGCGCAGGATCCATGGAGCTCGCGCATCGCGCTGCGGCTGATGCGGGCACTCGACAGCGCTGGCGAGCGTGTGGTCGCGCTCCAGCACGCGCACGTGCACGCACAGCTCCTCGAGAAGGAGATGGGCCTTGCGCCCGACCCGGAGCTGCTCGCGTTCGTCGCCGAGCTGCGCACTCCGGCGCCCGAGTCCCGACAGACGCAGCAACTCCGTCCACGCCGGAGCCGCCGCAGCCAGCGCCGCACCAGCCGGCCCTGCCGCAGCACCCGGTTCCGCCGCCGCAGCCGGTGTCGACGTTGTCAGCGTCACCCCGGATGGCAACGCCGCAGACGCGGCCGACGCGACGTCTCGTGGCCGGGTTGCTGGCGTTCGCTCTCGTGATCACTACCATAGCCGCCGTGGTGCTGTCACGGCGCGATGACGGCATTACGGACACTCCGACGCAGGCCATCGCGGTGCTGCCGTTTGCCGATCTCAGTGCGGGCGGTGAGTATGCTTATTTCGCGGATGGCATGACCGAGGAGCTGATTGCGCGGCTTGCACACGTCGACGGCATCCATGTGGTCGGCCGCATGTCGGTGTTCGCGTTCAAGGACCAGGCGATCGATGTCCGCGACATCGGCGCTCGCCTGAACGCCACCGCTGTGCTTCAAAGCAGTGTGCGACATTCGGGCGACCGCCTGCGTATCGTCGCGCAACTCGTCGATGCTACGAACGGATACCAGCTCTGGACGGAGACGTACGAGCGCGAGGTAAAGGACGTCTTCGCCATCCAGGACGACATAGCGCAGCAGATCGTCTCACAGCTGCGCGGCCAGGTTGCCGGTACGGAAGCACCAGTGCCTGCCACGGCCGGTACCACCGATGACCCTGACGCATTCAACCTGTACCTCAAGGGCCGCTACGAGTGACATCGCCGCACGGAGCGGAGTCTGCGTGCGGCTGTGGACTACTTCCGTCAGGCCGTCGCGCGGGCGCCCGAGTACGCGCGTGCGCATGCGGGGCTCGGCGATGCGTACGCAGTGCTCGGCTTCTACGATTTCCTGCCGCCGCGCGAAGCGTTCCCTGCCGCAGCGGCCGCGGCGCAACGCGCGCTGGAGCTACAGCCCTCGCTCGGCGAGCCGCACGCGACACTCGCCTACACCGCGCTCTATTACGACTGGGACTGGCCCCGTGCGGAGCGGGAGTTCCGGCGTGCAATCGATCTCGAGCCCGGCTATTCGACCGGCCATCAGTGGTACGGCAACTACCTCACCGCGATGGGACGCTTCGACGACGCCATCGCGGAGAGGCGTGGCCATGGAACTCGACCCCCTCTCCGTCATCGCGAACGCCGCGCTCGGATGGGTGCTCTACTACGCCGGCGATTACGAGCGCGCCATTGCGCAGTGCACGCGCGCGCTCGAGCTGAATCCCGACTTCGCCCTCGCCCACCTGTGGCGTGCGCTGGCACACGAGGAGCTAGGGCAATACGATGCCCTACTGTCCGACTTCGATCACGCGGTGAAACTGTCCGGCGGCAGCGCCATACACGTCGCGCTCCGCGGCCGCGCTCTCGCGGGTGCCGGTCGGCATGAAGAGGCACTTTCCCTGCTTCAGCGGCTGGACCAGGCCGGGCAGCGTCCTGTCAGCGGCTATGTCCCGCCATTCGAGATGGCGAAGCTGCATGAGCGCTTGGGGACGTGGACGCCGCTTTGAACTCGCTCGAGGAAGCGTACGAGCATCGCTCCCATTCCATGGCCTTCCTCGCGGTCGACCCACAGCCTCGGGGCCGTCTCCTTCCTGCATCGCTTCGGCTCATCCCTGAACCCCCACTTCCACTTCCACGTGGTGGTCCTGGACGGCCTCTTCAGCGAGGAGCCGGACGGCACCGTCCGCTTCCACGAGGCCACCCATCTCACAGGCGACGACGCCCACAACCTCCAACCGCTCCTCCAGCGCCGCATCCTCCGCCTCTTCCAGCGGCGCAGCCTGCTGGAGCCCACCACCGTGGAGAACATGCTCACATGGCAGGGCAGCGGCGGCTTCAGCCTGGACGCCTCCGTCCGCATCCACGGCACCGACCGAGGTGGCCGCGAGCGGCTGCTCCGCTACTGCGCCCGGCCCCCCTT
>JAGTUV010000005.1 GCA_018224305.1 Gemmatimonadota bacterium | reverse complement strand
GCTGCAATCGTCGTCTTGCCCACGCCGCCCTTGCCCATCACCATGATCATTCCGTGACCGGCCGTGGCGACGTCATCGAGAAGCGCGCTCACGGAGTCCGGAAGGGACTCGCCACCGGTCCCGGCGTCGGGCGTGAGCGGGAACACAACGGCCTCGTCGGCAACCAGTGATCGGAGCGCTGCCACACCCACCAGATTGTGCGCGCGCAGCGGCTGCCGCTCCTGCGGGAGTGCGGCCAGAATCGCAGGCATGTCCCGCATGGCCTCCTCGCCCCGTCGTTCCAGCGCGGCTGCCAGCGGGTCGGACGGATCATGCGCCTCGAATACGCCGTTGATGATGAGGCGCTGGCTGTCGATACCGAGAGCCGACAGCTCGGTGCTCGTACGGGCGGCCTCCTCCAGTGCCGATCGCTCCGGCCGCGACACGAGCACCAGTGTAGTGACGGCAGCATCGGAGAGTGACCGAACGGCCGCTGCGTACTGCGTGCGCTGCGCCTCGAGTCCGGACATCGGGCCGAGACATGACGCCCCCTCAGGATTCTCGTCGATGAAGCTGCTCCACGCCGCGGGCAATTGCAGCAGCCGGAGCGTGTGCCCGGTCGGCGCGGTGTCGAACACGATGTGGTCGTACGCCGCCGCGATGTCCTCGTCCGTCAGCAGCTTCGTGAATTCGTCGAATGCCGCGATCTCCGTCGTGCAGGCTCCCGACAGCTGCTCTACCATCTGCCGTACGGCATCGTCGGGCAGCGCGCCGCGCACCGGTCCGACCACCCGCTCGCGATATGCACTCGCGGCCGCCTCGGGATCGATGTTGACGCTGCTCAGATTGGGCATCGCTGCGACCGGCGTGATCGTGTCGCTGACGTCGCATTCGAGTACCTGTCCGAGATTCGATGCCGGATCGGTGGACACGAGCAGCACGCGCCGGCCGCGCTCGGCCAGTGCCACGGCCGTCGCCGTGGCGAGGGAGGTCTTGCCGACGCCGCCCTTGCCGGTGAAAAAGAGATAGGGCGTCGGGTGCTCGATGACGTGCAGCATCAGACCACCTCCTCCGCCAGCGCCAGCATGCGCATCAGGTCCGGCCGTCCCGGATACCGACCGCGGAATATCACTTCACCGTCCAGCACACCGAGCGGCAGACACCCCACGCCCTCCGCCTGCAGTGTGCGGCGCACCAGAGCGTTGCTCATGAATGCGCCCGGCTCCTGTCCGAGATTGTGGCGCTGCACCGTCACGCCCTGCTCGTTCAACCACTTCGCGTCCGCCGCGAACTGCACAAGTTGCGGGTCCACTTCCGGACCGCATATACCTGTCGAACAGCACATGGCCGGATCGAACACGTCGAGTCTCATCTATGCCTCCGTTCCTGCTGATTCCGGCAGCCTGCCGCCGGTGCGCAGGATCTCCGCGAAATCGTCGGGCAATTCGCTCGCCCGCACGCCCTCCATGGCCCGTGCGACATCGTACTCCACACGGACGAACTCCACCGCCGCGCTGCCATCACTCAGCGTGACGAGTGCGTAACCAGCCCGCGGATCACCATCCTTCGGCCGGCCGACGGAACCCGTGTTCACGAAGTGAATACGCTCGACCTCACGATGCCACGGCTTGTGCGTGTGGCCGAACGCAATCACATCGCCGGCCTTAGCGCTCATCGATTCCGCCATTTGCAGGCAGAATCTGTCGGAGCGGTCCTCGGTCCAGTACACCGTGTTCAGCACCGGATTGCCGTGCACGAGGATGAGTCGCGGACCAGCCGTGTGGCCGCCGAGCGGACGTATGTCGATGCGGAACGGCAGTGAACCCAGGAACTGCTTCGTGCCCGCCGACACGTTCGCACGCGTCCACGCGTACGAGAGATGCGCCAGCTCCTCCTGACGCGCATCCTCGTACCTGCAGCCGCAGTGCTCGTAGTCGGTCGCCGTGGTACTGTCGTAGTTGCCGGCAATCCCCGGGATCGCACGCTCGCGCAACAGACCCACCACTTCGTTCGGCCAGGGCGAATACCCGACGAGATCGCCGAGATGATAGATGGCGCCGATGTCCGTGCGCGCGTCCACGTCTGCCAGCACCGCTTCGAGGGCCGGCAGGTTCGCATGGATGTCGCTGATCAGGGCGTATTTCATGACGACATACTCCGGTGCAGTGCAGGGGACGGCCGGTGAGCACCGCGGCAGGATGCGGAGCCGGCATCAATTTCCGTTGATGCGCCAGGGCAAAAAAACACCTCAATCACAGCAAGCCTCGCCGGCCGGAGCAGGGATCGATGCCTCGCGAATGGAACGGAGGAAGTCTTCGAGATCGGCGAGCGCACCTGCTTTGAGCGAGTAATGGACCCACCGGCCTGCTCGGCGATCGGTTACCAGTCCCGCGTCCTTCAGCGTCTTCAGATGGAACGACAACAGGGATTGCCCGGCGTCGAGCGCATCCGTGAGATCGCAGACGCAGCGCTCGCCGCCAGCGAGCTGCGTGAGGATGCGGACACGCTTTTCGTCGCTCAGGGCCTTGAGCCGCTGGAGCGTCAGGTCAGCCGCAATGGCATTTGTCATGGGCGGAATATATATCAATGGATATTGATCCGTCAATGCTGCGGTCAACAGCCGGGGATGGCGTCTGGCACCTTGGCGGTTCCGCAGCGAACCGCCACTTTTCGCGTATGCGTGAAACACCGCCAGTGGAGGCACCATCCGAATCGCCATTCTGACCAACGAGTACCCGCCGAACGTGTATGGCGGCGCGGGCGTGCACGTGGATTACCTGACCCGGGAGCTCGCTGCGCTGGACGACGGCCGTCACCACGTGCAGGTACTGAGCTTTGGCAGTCAGCGGGAGAGCGGCGCGAACCTCAGTGTGGAGGGCGTGCAGGCGCCGGTCGAACTCGGGGCGCAGGACCCACGTCACGCGAAGCTGTTCGCTACACTGCTTCAGGATCTGGTAATGAGCGGCCGGCTCACCGATATCGATCTCGTGCACTGCCACACATGGTACACGCATCTCGGCGGTTGCCTGGCGAAGCAGCTGTACGGCGTGCCGCTGATCCTGACTACGCATTCGCTCGAGCCGCATCGGCCGTGGAAGGTGGAACAGCTGGGTACGGCGTACCATGTGTCGTCCTGGATCGAGCGGACGGCGTACGAGAATGCCGATGGCGTGGTTGCCGTGTCGCAGGCCATGGAGCGTGATGTGCATGACCTTTACGGCGTTTCTCTCGAGCGGATCCGCGTAATCCACAACGGCATCGACCTGGACGAGTACCGGCCGAAACCGAACGTCGCGACATTGCGGGAGTGGGGCATCGATCCCGACGTGCCATCCGTCCTCTTCGTCGGTCGCATCACCCGGCAGAAGGGCATCATTCACCTCGTCAACGCCATTCGCCACATTCGGCCGGGCGTGCAGGTGGTGTTGTGCGCTGGAGCGCCGGACACGCCGGAGATCGCGCGTGAAATGATCGAAGCCGTGGAGCGCGCGCGCGCCGACAGTGCGCACAGTATCATCTGGATCGATGAGATGCTGTCGAAGGAGAAGATCATCCACCTGTACACGCACGCCGAGATCTTTGTCTGTCCGTCCGTGTACGAGCCGTTCGGCATCATCAACCTGGAAGCGATGGCGTGCGGTACGCCGGTCGTGGCATCTGCCGTGGGCGGAATACCGGAGGTAGTGGAGCACGGTGAGACCGGTCTGCTGGTGGCGCCGGAAGCGATCAGCGCCACGGAGGTGGAGCCGCGGCATCCGGAGCAGTTCGCGCGGGACCTGGCGACAGCCGTCAATGCGCTGCTCGACGATCCGCAACTTCGCGCGTCACTGGCGCGTAACGCGCGGGAGCGCGTGGAGCAGCACTTCAGCTGGCAGAGCATCGCCCGCCAGACGCTCGCGTTCTACGAGCATGTAGTTGAGCGCCATGCCGCGGAAATCTGACCACGAAGTCGGGTGGGCGGACCCACGGCACGGCGGTACGGTATAGATGTCTGACGCAAACACCCGGAGGATGACATGCGTATTGCTCTGTTGGCGTACGTCGGCCTGGTTACTCTGAATGCCGCTTCATGCGCCGGCACGGCGCGTACCGATAGCGCCGCTCCTTCGGCGCCCGTGCAGACCGGGCCCGCCGCCCCGACGGACGGGCACACTCCCCCCGCACCCGTGGTCGCAGTGACGAACAATCCGCTGATCGCCGAGTGGACCGGACCGTACGGCGGAGTACCGCCTTTCGACCAGGTCAGGCCGGCCCTCTTCCCGGCAGCCTTCCAGGCCGGCATCAACGCGCGCCGCGTCGAGATCCAGGCGATCACGAATACGACCGACGCAGCGACATTCGCCAACACGTTCATTCCACTTCAGAACTCGGGGCGACAGCTGTCGCGCGTCAATACGCTGTTCTCGGTCATGACGAGCAATGTGAACTCACCCGAGTATCAGGCGCTCGACCGGGAGTGGTCACCGCGGCTGGCCGCCGCATCGGATGAGATCACATTCAACGCGGTGCTGTTCCGCCGGATCTCCGCGGTCCACGAGAACCGCGACAGGGCCGGCCTCACGCCGGAACAGCAGAGGCTCGTCGAGCGGACATACGCGCAGTACGTGCGCGCAGGTGCGCAGCTGGACGCCGGCCGGAAGGAGGAACTCGGCCGCATCAATCAGCAGCTGGCCGGCCTGTTCTCCGACTTCGCGACGAAGGTGCTGAACGACGAGAACACGTGGATCCACATCACGGACGAGGCGCAGCTCGCGGGGCTGCCGGAGTCGCTGCGGGCCGCGTACCGCGCTGCCGCAGAGGAGCGGGCACTTCAGGGCTGGGCCGTGGTGAACACGCGCTCGAGCGTCGATCCCTTCCTGACGTTCGCCGACGACCGCGCGCTGCGCGAGCGCGTGTGGACGCAGTTCAAGATGCGCGGCGACAACAATGATGCGAACGATACGAAGGCGACGATTGCGCAGATCGTGAGACTGCGAGCAGAGCGCGCGCGTCTGCTCGGCTACGAGTCGCACGCGCACTGGCGGATGGAGGACACCATGGCGCGTGATCCGGAGCGCGCCATGGAACTGATGATGCGCGTCTGGCCCGCGGCGGTGGCGCGCGTCGAGGAGGAAGTGGCGGACATGCGCGGCATTGCACTTCGCGCCGGCCGCAACATCACCATAGAGCCGTGGGACTACCTGTACTACGGCGAGCAGGTGCGACAGGAGCGCTATGACCTCGACCAGAACGAAGTCAAGCCGTACTTCGAACTGAACAACATGATGCAGGCGGCGTTCTGGACGGCCGGTCAGCTCTATGGCCTGACGTTCCACGAGATCACCGGACAGTTGCCCGCCTTCCATCCGGACGTGCGCGTGTACGAGGTACGCGAGGGCGACCGCCATGTCGGGCTCTTCTACTCGGACAACTTCGCGCGCACCGGCAAACGCTCGGGTGCGTGGGCGTCCACCTACCGCGGCCACGAGACGTTCACGGGTGAACAGCGCACGCCGCTGTCGTCGAACAACAACAACTTCGTGAAGGGCGCGCCCGGCGAGCCCGTGCTCATCTCGCGCGATGACGCCGAGACGCTGTTCCACGAGTTCGGCCACGCGCTGCATACGCTGCTGTCCGAGGTGAACTACCCCGGCCTGGCGGTAACGCCGCGCGATTTCGTGGAGTACCCGTCGCAGGTCATGGAGCACTGGGTGTTGACGCGTCCCGTACTCGACCGCTTCGCGCGGCACTACCAGACGGACGAGCCGATGCCGCAGGAACTCGTGGACAAGATCAAGGCGAGTGAAACGTTCAACCAGGGCTATGCGACGACGGAGTACCTGTCCGCCGCACTCGTGGACATGATGATGCACACGCGTGCCGACGGTGTCGTGGATGCCGCCGCGTTCGAGCGCGACGCACTCGCGGAGATCGGGATGCCCGACCAGATCGCACTGCGTCACCGGCTGCCCCACTTCAACCACCTGTTCACGAGCGACGCCTACTCCGCGGGCTACTACAGCTACCTGTGGTCCGAGGTTATGGACGCCGATACGTGGCAGGCGTTTGAGGAGTCGGGCAATGTGTTCGACGCGGATCTCGCACAGCGCATGCGTCGCTACATCCTGGCGCCGGGGAACACCACCGACCGGGCGGAGGCGTATCGTCAGTTCCGCGGTCGCGACCCGGTCGTCGAAGCGCTGTTGCAGGTGAGGGGGTTTCCGGTGACCGGCAGGCGCTGATCGATCTTTCGGACCGCGATCTCGACTCGATCCGGCTTTTCCTGCAGAGTGCGGCGGGTGACGAGCAGCAATCCCGCAGCTAGAAAGGCTTGAATATCGCGATGCCCGCGGCGAGCAGCGCGAGCAGCGGTGCCGCGAGCAGCACGACGCGCGCTCCTGCTCCGACTCGCAGCGTCAGCGCGAGTGCGGCCGAGAGCAGCAGCCAGATCACCAGCTTCAGGAGTATCCAGTTCGGCAGGCCGGTGTGCACGACGCCGAGTCGGGCGAGCATGCCGAAGCCGCCGAGCAGGATGAGGAACGACGCCGCGCCATGAGTCGCTGCGAGTTTCCGCCGGCCCGGAAAATCTGCACGCGTGCCGCCCCGCAGCATGTGCATGGTCGGCAGCGCCAGCGTCATCAGCAGAACGAAGATGCCCAACAGGTGGATGAGCTTGTAGACGTCGTATGGCATTGGCAGTTCCAGTCTGTCAGTTACCCCGGCCTTCAATGCAGACAAGATACGCTCACCGCGGGCTGTGGCCATGGGCGCCGGCCCGGACCGTCCTTCCGATCCTGCGCGCAGGTGGCGCCGAGTAGTTCCCGACCTTAGGATACAGGCCGGCGAATCACTCGCCCTGCGCCACCTACAGCATCAGGAGCGGCTCCACGTGCAGCGAGCCCTGCGACAAACACTTCCAGCGCTCACCTTCGTGCTGAGTGCCTGCGCGGCCAGCGGCGGGACGGCGGAGCGTGGTGCCGTGCCCGCGGAGGCCGGTGTCTCGGCGGAGCCCGGCGCGGCCATGGAGCATCAGCATGGGGAGGCGGATGCGGCCGTTGGCCCCGGCTACACGGCGGCTGATGTACGCTTCATGCAGGACATGATCGGCCATCACGAGCAGGCGCTCCTGATGACGGCGATGGCGCCAGGTCGTGACGCACGCGAGATGGTGCTCCGGCTCGTACAGAAGATCGACATATCGCAGCGCGACGAGATCGCGCTGATGAAAGCCTGGCTCACCGAGCGGAACCAGCCACTGCCGGATGAGCATCACATGCACGGCATGCTGATGCCCGGCATGCTGACGGACTCGCAGCTCGCACAGCTCCGTGCCGCGCGAGGCCCGGAGTTCGAACGGCTGTTTCTGACGCTGATGATCCAGCACCACGAGGGTGCGCTGCACATGGTCGATATGCTGTTCGAGACGCCGGGCGCAGCGCAGGATTCCGACATTTTCCGCTTTGTCACCGATGTGGTGACGGACCAGAGCGATGAGATCGATATCATGATGCACATGCTCGAACTGCTAGCCGCCAATCGAGGGAGCGAAACCAGATGACAAAACGCGTAACGCGCCACGCCGTGCAGCTCATCATTGCCTGTTCAACGTTCGTGGCCATTGCGCCGACGGCACCGCTGGCCGCGCAGCAGCGGGAGTCCCCGCTGTTCGCGCAGGATACGATCGCGACACTGAACGATGCGCGCGTAGGACTGCGCGCGGGTGCGGGCAATACCGCCGAGACTGCCGAATGGAACATGCGCCTGGTCTCCTTCTCGCCGAAGCCTGCGGCCCATGACTCAGCCCGCGGCCTCACGTTCATCAATTCGGACCTCGCCTTCCGTGGCGATGTCGTATACCAGGGAAACTTCAGCGGCTTCGTGATCTGGGACGTGAGCAACCCGCGGAGCCCGTCGGTGCTGAGCGCAGTGCTGTGCGCGACGGATCAGGGGGACCCGTCGATCTACGGTAATCTGCTCTTCATCTCCGCCGAGTCCACCCGCTCGCGCAACGACTGCGGCACCCAGGGCGTGCAGGATGGCAGCGACCGCATGCGCGGCGTGCGCATCTTCGATGTGAGCGACCCGCGCAGTCCGCGGCTCGTCAACAACGTGCAGACCTGTCGCGGCTCGCACACGCACACGATCGTGCCGCATCCCACCGACGATGGAGTCATCTACATCTACGTGGGCGGCTCCTCGGCAGTGCGCGATTCGACGGAAATGGCGGAGTGCACGGGAGGCTCGGTCGCCGAGAATCCGAACACCGCCAACCAGCGCGTCGACATCATCCGCGTACCGCTCGCGAACCCGGAGCAGGCGGCGGTCATCGGCTACGCACGCATCTTCGAGAACCTGCCGGGCTCGCCCGGTCGCGCCGGTGTGGCCGCGGACGCCGCGGGTGCGCAGGATCGCCGTCCGGGCGGGCCGTCGGGCTGCCATGACCTGACGTCGTATCCGGAGATGAATCTCGTCGCCGGCTCGTGCGGCAGCTTCGGCATCCTGCTCGATGCATCGAACCCCGAACAGCCGGTCCGCCTCGATGCGAAATCCGACCTGAACTTCTCGCTCTGGCACACGGCCGTGTTCAACAACGACGCCAGCTCGGTCGTGTTCACGGACGAGTGGGGCGGCGGCACGGCGCCGCGCTGCCGCATCACCGATCCTCTGCGCCTCGGCGGCAATACGATTCTCAGTATCGATGATGGCGAGATGATGCAGCACGGCTACTTCAAGATGCTCGCTGCGCAGACGGAGACGGAGAATTGCGTGTCGCACAATGGCGGCCTCATCCCCGTGCCGGGGCGCGACATCATGGTGCAGGGCTGGTACCAGGGCGGCGTCAACGTATTCGACTTCACCGATCCCAACCGTCCGTTCGAGATTGCGTATTTCGACCGCGGGCCCGTCGATGATGACAATCTGGTAGTCGGCGGTTCGTGGGGCGCGTACTGGTATAATGGCTACATCTACTCGTCGGAACTCTCGCGCGGACTCGACGTGTTCGAGATGGTTCCGAGTGAGTTCCTTTCCGAGAACGAGATTGCAGCCGCGAAGCTGGTGATGATGGAGGAGTACAACCCGCAGGCGCAGCCGCACCTCGTGTGGCCCGCAGCGTTCCCGGTCGTGCGTTCGTACCTCGATCAGCTCGTTCGTGACCGTGGTCTGCAGCGCGCGCGCACAACTGAGATCGCAGCGGCAGTCGATGCCGCCGAACGCGCGTCGGGCGTCGACCGCCGCAATCAGTTGAACCGGCTGGCCGCCGCGCTCGACGCGGATGTGGCCGGTTCACTGGATGGCGCGCGCGTGCGTGCGATGGCTGCGGCGGTGCGGGATCTCGCGAACGCGTCGCGGTAACGGCGGTAACGGCGGGCCGGGTGCTTCCGCATGAGACGGACGCAGGATCGCCATGATGCGATCGTCGTCCTGGGCGGCACAGTCCAGGACGACGGAACGCTCACGCCGTGGGTCCGGGCGCGTGT
>JAGTUV010000004.1 GCA_018224305.1 Gemmatimonadota bacterium | reverse complement strand
TCCAGGCCGTATTCCCGGATCTTGTAGAGCAGCGCCCGCGACGACAGTTCGAGCAGTTCGGCAGCGCGAGTCTTGTTGCCGCCGGTGCGCTCGAGGGCCTGGCGGATGAGCCGACGTTCGAGAGCGGCGCCGTGCTTCTTCACGGACAGCTCATCGTGGCCGAGCTCGGGCCCATCTGCTGTCGGCAGCGGGTTCGTGACCTGGTCCGGAAGGTCGGCAGTCATGATGTTCGGGCTGTCGGATAGCACCATGGCGCGCTCGATCGTGTTCTCCAGCTCGCGGACGTTACCGGGCCAGTTGTAGGCGAGCAGCAGTCGCATGGCATCGGCATCGACGCCCTTCTTGTCGAGCCGCAGCTTGCGGTTGTTGTTGTCGATGAAGTGGCGCACGAGCAGCGTGATCTCGTCGCGGCGCTGGCGGAGCGGCACGAGATGAATCGGCACGACCGCCATCCGGTAATAGAGGTCCTGGCGGAAGGTGCCCGTTTTGATCTCCTCTTCGAGATCCTTGTTGGTCGCAGCGACCAGGCGAACATCGACCTGTCGGGTACGCGTGTCGCCGAGGCGGCGGATCTCCGATTCCTGGAGGACGCGGAGGAGCTTGACCTGGAGCGTGGACGGCATCTCGCCGATTTCGTCCAGGAACAGCGTGCCGCCGGATGCGACTTCGAACAGGCCGGGCTTGTCACGGTCCGCACCGGTGAACGCGCCTCGTACATATCCGAACAGTTCCGATTCCAGCAGATTCTCGGGGATGGCGCCGCAGTTGACGGGAACGAATGCCGCGTCCGCGCGATGGCTCTCGCCGTGAATCAGTCGTGCGACGAGTTCCTTACCCGTACCGCTCTCACCGGTGATGAGCACCGATGATGGATGCTTGGCGACCTTGGCCGCTACCTCCAGCGCCTTCGTCATTGCCGGCGACTTCGCAATGATCTGGCGGTAGCGCCGCTGAATGCTGACTTCCTCGCGCAGGCGTGTCACTTCCTGCCGCAGCGCCTCGCGCTCCTCCGCCTTCTTGAGGACGAGGATCAGCTGGTCCGGACTGAAGGGCTTCGGCAGGTAGTCGTACGCCCCGCCCTTCATCGCCTGGATGGCGAGCTCGGTGCCGCCGTACGCGGTCATCATGATGACCATGCCGGTACCACCGCCCGCGCGGTACTTCTCGAGGAACTCGAGGCCGCCGAGACGAGGCATGCGCAGGTCGCACAGGATGATGTCGGGCTGTAGCTCGAGCGCGCGTGCGAGGCCCTCCTCGCCGTCGCTTGCGGCCTGACATTCATAGCCTTCGTCCGACAGAATCAGGGAGACGGTCTGACGGAGACCCGGCTCGTCATCGATGATCAGGACTGTCATGTTGTCATCACCTCGGCCGGTTCGGCCGGCAGCAGCACACGGAACTCGGCGCCGCCAGCGGCGGCATTGTCTGCGTGAATCACTCCACCCATCCCCTCAATGAGACGGGCGCAGACTGCGAGACCAAGACCGGTCCCCTTCCCCGGCTCCTTGGTCGTAACGAACGGCTCAAAGATCTTGTCGATCAGTTCGGGCGCAAGGCCCGGCCCGTTGTCGCGTACGATCATCTCCACAATCTCGCCCGATTCCGAGTCCGGATCGCGCGAAGGCCAGCGCGAAGTCGAGGCGAGGCGGCGCCGGTGCGAGTAGTCGATACCGGGCGGATCGCCGCGGCGCCGGGCCGGCAGGTGCGGCGGCGGCTCCTGGACCTGACGTCGTAACGTGGTGATCTCGATGAACGGATCACGCGTTTCCTCGAGCTCCTGGGCGGCGTTCATCAGCAGGTTCACGAGCACCTGCTGAAGCTGATAGGGATCGGCGCGCACAACCAGCTCTATGTCGCTCAGCGCGAGCGTGAGTTGAAGCTGTGTGAAATGTCCCTGCGTGCGCACCAGTTCGACAGTATCGCGCACCACGTTGTTCACATCCGTGGGTTGTGCGATGGCTTCCCTGGGTCTCGCGAAATCGAGCAGACCGCGCACGATACGGTCAATGCGATGGGCTTCGCGCTCTGCCGCCTGCACCAGTTCGAGTCGTGAGCCCTCCTGGTGGCGGCCGAGCAGGGAAAGATAGCCGAGAATCGCGCCGAGCGGATTGCCGACCTCGTGGGCCACTCCGGCCCCGAGCCGTCCGACGGATGCCATCTTCTCTGCGTGAACCATCGCATCGCGCGCTTCGGTCAGCAAGCTGTTCGTCTCGTTCAGGGAGCGGATGTTCTCCGTCAGCTTCTGCTGATCGTCGATCAGTCGCTGCGCCATCGAGTTCACTGCCGCGGACACGCGCGCGAGTTCCTGTGTCGAGCCGGTTTCAATACGGGTGTCGAGCTGGCCGGCCGAGATGGACTCGGCGCCATCGACAAGTCCCGCCAGCGGATCGAGCACGCGCCGGCGAAGCAGCTGCGTCCCGAACCACGAGAAGATTGCGATATCTGCGATCAGCAGCGTGGCAACGTAGGCCACGGCATACCCTGCGGACAGGCGGGGCGCGATCAGCAGAACACCCGCGACTGCGACGAACAACGCGCCCGCGAAGACTACGGCGAATGCGCCGATCAGTTCCCGTCGGAGGGTGGGTAGTTCAGGCATGCGCGGAAAAGGTTATCGGGGAAAGGCAGAGACTGCAACGGTAGTGACTGGAACGGCTCAGTCCTGGTCCGTACATGCGACGACGCCGGCGACTGTCGTTGATGAAGCAAGGAGCAGGGGCGCCCCGCCGGTCGCAAATCCGCACTGCGCTGATCCCAGCGACCCATGGGTCGTGACACCGGCCCAGCCGTCGTTCGCACTATAAGTAATCGTCAATGATACGCCTGGACTCGGATGGAACGGTGAAAACGCGATCACCGCGAGGACGCCGATGATGACGATTGCGATCAGCAGCTCGATCAGCGTGAAGCCATCCCTCGTCGGACTCGGTCGCATTGTCGCGTCGGCTATTGAAAATGAAGAGGGCGGCGGCATATGCCGCCGCCCTCCACGGACTGGTTCCGAACAGATTCGGCCTACTGCTCGCCCGTGCAGGCAACGACGCCCGGCAGGGGGTTCGCAGAGTACGCCGCAACCGTAAGGCCTGTGCTGTTGCCGACGTAGATGCCGCAGAACTGCGTGGCTGCAAGCGCCTGATGCGACGCAGTGGCAACCCAGCCCTGGCCGGCGTTGAAGCCGATGCCGATGCTCGTCACGCCCTGCGAGTTCTGGAACTCGGGCAGGTCAGTGAGGTCATCCGTATAGCTGTACCCGCTTGACGGGTTCGAGTAGTAGATCTCCTCCTGGTTGTTCAGGTTCCGGAGATCCGACATGATGGCCTTGAAGTAGGCCTTCTCACGCGTCTTGCCGAACTTCGGGATCGCGATCGCGGCAAGAATGCCGATGATGACGATTACGATTAGAAGCTCGATCAGCGTGAAACCAGAACGTCTCTTCTGCATTTGTGGCTCCTTGAGAATGTATGGATCGGTCAGACCTGGCAGGGTCGAAGGGGTGAAGGGCAAGAGCTATTCCGAACGCAGGTCGATGCTTGTAACTACATTTCACATAAGGAGTTATGGCGGATCAAACGGATTCATCGGGGATCCAGGACCGCCCCCTGGTATTGCATTCTGCGAGTCGTTCGCGTTTTGCCCCTGCACGATATAACCGAACCAGTGGCCGAGGTTATCGCAGTCCGTGCCGAGCGGCCGGGTCGGCGGCAATGGGAAGGAGCCCGTGGCGCGCAACGCGGCCGTCGTGTCGATGTAGCAGCTGTCGAGCACCGCACGATGCACAGACATCAGGACGTCCAAAGCAACCGTGTCTGGAGCGGCAGTGCGAGCCGGATCGAGAGCGGCAACGGCGTCATCGGCCAGGCCGGCACCGGCGAGTGCACGCGCCAAGTGTCCATGAAGCTGCCACGGGGCGTCCGGTGAGTAGGCGATCGCAAGCCTCCAGGCAGCGACCGCAGCAGGGAGGTCTCCCATCTGTTGAAATGCGAACGCCCGGACGGGCATTGTTGCGGAAGGTGCAGCTCCGGTCCGGCGTGCAATTACCGCCGCATCGATCGCATCACGATAACGACCGACTGCCAGGTATGCATGCATGAGAGTGGTCGAATTGCGGACGATGCCCGGATTCATCTGCTGAGCTTTCTCGAGCATCGACAGTGCGTCGGCGAAGCGGCCCTGTGCCATCATCAGATTCGCATACTCGGTGAGCAGCTGGGAATCGCGATCGTAAAGACGATACGCGAATTCGAAGCGAGTAGCGGCTTCGGGGAGCCTGTCTGCGCGCCAGAGCTTTATAGCGTACAACCACTGGGTCCGATAGGACTGCGGCTGATCGCGGAGCATGGCGGTCCACACGGAATCGGTGCTGGCCCATACCGGATTTCGAATCCACGTGCGTGCACCGAAGGCAACGATCACGATCGCGACGAGCATCACGAGTCGGCGCCGGGCGGCCGG
>JAGTUV010000003.1 GCA_018224305.1 Gemmatimonadota bacterium | reverse complement strand
TCTACGGCTTCCCAGCGTTCTTCGATCGGGGCCAGGTTCCACCGACCGCAACGGGCGCAGACCGCCCAGAGGCGTCCGCGCAGCGCATCGAACGCGACCCGTGCGCCGACGGGAAACGTCTCAATGGCCTCGTTCGTGCCCAGAGATGCGGAGCAGAAAAGACATGTGGTGTACATAACCGCAAAGGTACCGGAATCGATATGGTGGAGGAACGGGTGGAGGATACGAACGACGCAGTTCTGCCGCCGGGCGCCGTACCGGAGCACGCTCTGCTCCGTGTGAACGAGCAGCTCGCCATACCGCTCGCCGAACTGAACTACCGGGCCACCCGGTCGGGCGGGCCGGGTGGTCAGCACGTAAATACGTCGTCGACGAGGATCGAGCTGGAGTTCGACGTCGGGGCATCGCCATCACTGACCGAAGCGCAGCGCGCCCGGATACAGGAACGGCTCGCGAACCGGATCGATGGTGATGGCGTGCTGCGTCTGTCTTCGAGCAGCAGTCGCAGTCAGCATCAGAATCGCGAGGACGCGACAAACCGTCTCGCCCGCATGATCGAGGACGCACTCATCGAGCGAAAGCGGCGGCAGAAGACGAAGGTGCCACGCCGTGCGAAGGAAGCGCGGCTCAAGGAGAAAAAACAGCGTGCGGAGACGAAGAAGGCACGTAGTCGACCGGCGCGCGATGAGTGACCCTGGCGGCATGATTGTTCGGGCACAGGCCGCCTGACGATCAGCCGGGCAACGGGCGCGGGCCGGAAGCAGCCCGCCAGGACCATACCCCCAGTCCTGTGGCCGCCCGGTGAACGTGGCACTGGACCCGACGCGCCGACTCCTGTATCCTATTCCAGCAGCATCGTCATAACCGCGTCCCACCCGACTTTCTTCCATCAGCGCGCGCTGTGCGCTGGTCTTCGCAGTACGGTCGTATGGCTGCCCTCGATTCGGGAGGCGTCGTGACGATCTCCAGCCGTTCACTGTGTTTGCTGCCGCAACGGCAAACTCCATCGATGCCCCGGGACACGTGCGTCCGCACGCCATCCGACTGCTCCCGGGACCGACGACGCGGGCAATCGATCATGCTGGACGGGAGCAGCTAACACGAACGCACAGGAGTTCAGCCATGCTCACGAAAATTCGTGCAGCGCTGGCAGGGCGGTACGTGCTGGAGCGTGAAATCGGGCGTGGCTCATCAGCCTCGGTGTACGCGGCGCGCGAGCTGAAGCACGGGCGTCGCGTCGCACTCAAGGTCATTGCCGCCGACGTCGTCAACACCCTGGACGCGCATCGCTTCCTGCAGGAAATCCGCACAACCGCACGGCTGAATCATCCGCACATCCTTCCGCTGTTCGACAGCGGCGACGCGGAAGGCTTCATTTTCTTCACCATGCCGCTCGTGGAAGGCCAGTCGCTGCGGCACCGCCTCGACGAACTGGGGTGCCTGCCCCTGGACGAGGCTGTGCCGCTGGTCACACAGATCGCCAGTGCTCTGTCGTACGCACATTCAACGGGCATCGTGCACCGCGACATCAAGCCGGAGAACGTCCTGATCGGCCACTCAGGGCACGCCTGGGTGGCAGACTTCGGCCTGGCCCGCGCGTTCGCGAGCGGGCTCGACCAGCGCCTGACGGGCACGGCCATGACCGTCGGATCACCCCATTACATGAGTCCGGAACAGGCCGCGGGAGAGCGCGACGTGGACGGCCGCAGCGACACCTACTCCCTCGGCTGTATCACGTTCGAACTGCTCTGCGGAACCCCGCCGTTCTCCGCGTCCACCGTATCCTCCCTGCTGGCGCGTCACCTGACGGAGGCCGCGCCATCGATTCTCGATCGCGCACCCGGGATTCCGGCCCACGTCGACAGAGCCATCGGGCGCGCCATGGCGAAGGACCGGATGCACCGGTTCGGAGACGCCCGGGACTTCGCGGCCGGTCTTCAGAATGGCAAAGCAGTGGAGGCGCCGGACGACACGCACGCGGCCCTTCCCGCCCGTATCGCGGGGCCACCGCACGACGCGGGAGATCCGCGGCAGCGGATCATGCGCCTCCAGACGCTGAGAAACCGGTTGTCCGATCTGCTGAAGCGGATCGCCGACCGGTTCCGCCGCACATTCCATCGCGGCACGCCGCTCCGCACCGGTGACACGCGTGCGGACGCTCCGCCTCAGGCCGGGGGCGTGCATGCCGCGCCGTGGCAGCGGTCTGAACTGCCGGGCACCGCAACGCCGTTCGTGGGTCGTGAGGATGAACTGCGTGAATTGCGGGAACTCATCTGCAGCCCGGCGGATCGGCTGGTGACCGTGACCGGGCCGGGCGGCGTGGGCAAGACGCGGCTTGCGCTGCATGCTGCACAGCAGTTGACGTCCACGTTCCAGGATGGTGTCACGTATGTCCCGCTGAGCGGGCTGGCGGCCTCTGATCTGCTGATCCCGACACTGGCCGAATCACTCGGTATCCACCTGTCGCGACGCGAGGATCCGGAAGGCGAATTGAAGGCGTATCTGCACGGAAAGCAGATGCTGATCGTACTCGACAATTTCGAGCATCTGATGAACTCGGCCGCCGCTCTGCCCCGGCTGCTCGATCACGCACCCGGCCTGCACATCCTCGTGACATCCCGTGAGCGTCTCAACCTTCAGCACGAGACACTGATCACGCTCGATGGACTGAGTATCGGCGATGGCGGGGGTGACGCGGTGGAGTTGTTCGTGAACGGTGCCCAGCGCCTCGATCGGCATTTCCACATCGATGCCGATAACCGTGCCACGGTCGTGCGAATCTGCGAATTGCTGGACGGGATCCCGCTTGCGATCGAACTGGCATCGGCGTGGATCCGTGCGCTGTCGTGCGTTGAAATCCTGGCCGGGCTCGAACGTGATCTGGATGTGCTCGCGAGCGAAGCGCCGGACATCGAGAAGCGGCATCACAGCCTGCGCGCAACGTTCGAAGCCTCGTGGCGTCTCCTGTCGACCGCCGAGCAATCGGCGCTGGCACGTCTTGCCGTCTTCCGTTCGGCGTTCGACAGCCCCCTGGCGGCACAGGTTGCGGACGCGGACGTGCTGCTGCTGCGGCAGCTGGTGGACAAGTCACTGTTGACGCGAGCCGGCGACCGTCTGCTGATGCTCGATGTAGTACGCGCCTATGCACTGGAGCGGTTGGCGGCTGATCCGGACATCGAGCGACGCGCCCGCGAACGACATCTGGCCTGCCTGTCCGCAATGCTGCACTCGCTCGAGGACGATGTTCAGAGAGCCGATGCAACGGCGATCCGTCGTGTTGCCGATTCGATTGATGATGCGCGGGCAGCGTGGATGTATGCCAACCAGACGAACAACGCAGGTGCGTTGCTGAGCGCGATGGACGGCCTGTTCCACTTTTACGAGGCGCGAGGCTGGGCGCGTGAGGGCGCAGAGACGTTCGCGCGGAGTCGTGCCATGCTCGTCGATTCGAGTGGCAGCCCGCATTCCCGGTCGCGTCCGGCACGCCTTGCTGCGGCGCGGCTGACGACGCGACACGGCGTGATGCTGCACCGGCTCGGCGATCTGCCCGCAGCGGAGTCGCTGCTGCGCCAGGGCGTGGAAGCCGCGCGTGAGCTCGACGATGAGAACGAGCTGGTGTTCGCGCTTCATCGCCTCGGCGCCGTGCGACACGGCATGGGGGATTACGACGAGTCCGAACGGCTTCACCGCGAGGGGTGGCAGTGCGCTGAGCGCCTCGAGGACCAGCTCGCCGTGGGCTGGTCCATGACGTACCTCGGCAACGTGGAGTGGTCGCGCGGCGAGTTCGAGGAGGCGACGCGCCTCTACACCAATGGCCTCGAACTATTGCGGGAGGAGAATGATCTGAACGGGATGTGGGTGACGCTCAACAACCTCGGTGTGCTCGCGGCCAGCCGCCAGCAGTATGTCGAGGCGCAGCGACGTCTGCGCGAGGGCCTCGCACTCCAGGCCGAGCTCGGTAACCCGCGCCACGGTGCACATGTGCTGCACAACCTGGGCTGCGCTGCACGCGAGCTCGGCGATCTGCCGCATGCGCGCGAATGGCTGGAGGAATCCCTGGAGATCAGCGAACGCATGGGATACCAGGGAATGGCGGGTTTGACGCTCGTCGGTCTGGCCGAGCTGGCCATCCGCGAGAACGACGACGCAGCGGCGGTCACGGCCGCCCATCGTGCACTGCGCACCGCCCGCACGGCGCGCAGCGATCCACTCGCGCTGGAGGCACTGCTGACGCTGGCCCGTCTGCGGCTGCGCGAGGGGGACACGCCCGGCGCCGTTGATCTCGCGGGCGTCATCTCATCCCACCCCGGCAGCGATCGCGATCTGAGGAGAAGGACTGCGGAACTGTTTGCAGAGATCGGCGTCGAGCCGCAAGTGCCGGTGGACGCCGATCTCGCGCACGTCATCGACCGGATCACGGGGTCGCGATCACGCACGACAGCGGGAATGGAGATGTCCATGCACAGCACAAACATTCGCCCGACCATGCATGCACGAGCAAGGGAGGACTCATGATTCATCAGGATCGTCAGCCGCAACTCCTCGCCGCACTCGCAGTGCTGCTGGTGAGCGGCTGCGCCCCTCCGTTCGGCCAGTTTCCGCCCGGTGAGGACGTCATCGAGGTGGGCACACCCGGTGAGTATCTGACATGCGCCCGGACTGCAGCGGCAGCCCGTCCCGATACGCAGGTGGTTGGACCTCCGGGCGGACAGTTGATGAGCGGGGCCAACCAGTTGACAATTCCCGCCAATGCACTGCCGGAGAACCGGACGTTGGTATTGCGTCAGGAATACGGCAACCGTGTGGGCGTGGTGATCGATGCCGATCCACCCGTGCGGTTCGCAGGCAACAGGTCTGCAACGCTGATCATCGATATCGGCCACTGTGATAGTGACGAAATCGGAGACCTCTCCCGATGGTCTGTCTGGAGAATGGCACCACCGCGGGGAAACCAGAGTCAGCGGCTGCGCACATTCGTGGCGGGGTCACGCATGCGAACGCAGATCGACAGTACGAGCGGGTTCATGATCGCCAACTAGCCGGCTGCGAGCCAGCGAACGAAGATGCACATGCGACACGCCGATTCACAGGAGCTCCTGGCGGCATCCATCGCGCGCGCCGTGCAGCACGATCTGGCCGTGCCGCAGTCGACGTCGGATATCGCTCATGCCGTCGAGGCCGCGCTGCTGCGAGAGGCCCGTGAGAGCGAACGGACGCTCGCCGGCGGCCGTGTCGTCATCCTCGCGCTCTACACCATCTTTGCGGCGGTGGCGTGGGCAGATCCCGCGATCGTGGGCCTGTCCGCGCTGCCGATCGGGAACGCAGTCGTCGGGCTGATCTGGCTATGCGCGGCAGTCGCGCTCATGGTCCCGCTGCGGCGCGGATTCTATCATCGTCACCTCCGTCGCCTCGTACCTACGGCGGATGCGGTCGGTACGTTCATCATCACGCTGCTGCTTCAGCGGAGCCTGGCGCCCGGTGAAGCGCTGCCGGCGGGTGCCGTCATGGTCGCAGTGACAGCGTGTGCGCTCATCGCGTTCTCCGGCTCCCTGCGACTGTCCCGGACGGCGGCGCGCTTCACGACGGCGATCGCGGTGCTGGCATCGCTCGCCATCGCGGCCACGGCCGGCATTCCCGTGATCGCGGCTGCTTTCATTGCGGCGGCCGTCCTCGTGATCGGCCTGCTCAGCAACCGCCTCACACGCGTGATCCGCCGTGTCATTACCAACGAAATTGCACGCGTGCAGCTGGCGCGCATGTATGACGATGCGCGGGATGCAGCCGATGCACGCGAGGAAGTGCTGAAAATCGTATCGCATGACCTGCGCAATCCGCTCAGTACCATCGGCATGGCGGCGGAGATGATCCTCGAGACCGGCGACGAAACTGCCCAGGCTCGCAGCGTAACCATCATCCGCCGCACCACCGACCGCATGAATCGCATGGTTCAGGATCTGCTCGATGTCGCCAAGCTCGAGACCGGCCGGCTGGCGATCGAAGTGGAGGACACCGCGGTCGCCGTCCTCGTCGAGGAAGCCGTAGAGACTCTTGCGCCCCTCGCAGCGGAGAAGGGGCTCACGCTCACAACAGTGCTCGATCCAAACTTGCCGGGCATCTGCGTGGATCGCGGGCGCATACTCCAGGTGTTCTCGAATCTCGTCGGGAACGCCATCAAGTTCACGCCCGGCGGCGGTCAGATAACGCTCTATGCGCGGCCGGAAGCGGACGGCGTCCGCTTCGCTGTCATTGACACCGGCGGTGGCATCCCGCCGGATCAGCTGCAGCGGATATTCGGACGGTTCTGGCAGGCGAAGGCGAGTGACCGGCGAGGCCTCGGGCTGGGTCTGACGATTGCGAAATCGATCGTCGAGGCGCATGGCGGCCGCATCGGGGTCGAGAGCCGACCCGGCGAGGGGGCGGAGTTCTGGTTCACCGTTCCCGCCACGGCCGGGTGACGGGTTTCAATCGTAGCGCAGGGCCTGCATCGGATCGACGCGTGTCGCACGGATCGCCGGAATCAGACACGCAGTGAGTGCCGTCACGCTCAGCACGGCACTGATGGCGATGAAGATTACCGGATCACGCGGGTCGAGATCGAAGAGCAGCATCTGGAGCTGACTCGACAGCAGGAGCGCGAGAGTGAGCCCGAGCACCAGTCCGATCGCCAGCTGGATGATGCCCTGCCGCATGACGAGCCCCCTGACGTCACCGGCGCGCGCGCCGAGCGCCATGCGCACTCCCATCTCGCGCGTACGCTGACGCACGGACGTCGACATGACACCATAGAGACCGACGGCCGCCAGGAACAGCGCGACGCCGCCGAACACCATGAACAGTGAGCCGAAGATCATGTAGAACCAGTTATTGTCGTTGATCGCCTTCTGCAGTGTCTGCACGAAGTAGATGGGCAGGTCGGCATCAACGGCCAGCACCGCTTCACGCACGCCCTGCGTCAGCAGCAGCGGATCGCCGCCGGACGCACGTGCGACAACACTCATGAAGCGGGCGCCGCCCTGTGCGAGCGGCGTGTAGATCGCCTGGTGATCGGCGTCCCCGCTCAGACCGCCGGCATACAGATCGGGCACTACGCCGACGATCGTACGCCACTCCTCGGTCGATTCGGCGGTTCCCACACGGATGCGCCTGCCGAGAGGGTCCTGTCCCGATAGGAAACGGCGCACGAACTCTTCGTTGACGATCGCGACCTGCATGTTGCCTTCGCGATCCTGCTCGTTGAACGCCCGCCCCTCACGCATCTCGACGCCCAGTGCCTCGAACGCTCCGGGTCCGGTCAGGATTGTATGGCTGGTGGGGTAATCCCGGTCTGTTGGATACGTGGCACCCTCGAGCGCGAAGCGCGAACCGGGTGCGCCCAGTGCCGGCAACGCCTGGATCAGTCCGACGCCCGCTGTACCGGGGAGCTGCCGCAGTCGCGGCATCAACTCGTCGAAGAAGCGCCGCTGCGTGGCTGCGTCCTGGTACTGCGCCTCGGGCAATCCGATGCGTACGGTGAGCACTTCCTCCGTGGCGAACGGAAAATCGACAGTCCGCAGCTTCGTCACGCTCTTGATCATCAGACCGGAACACACGAGCAACCCGGCCGAGAGTGCGATCTCGGTCACGACGAGTGCGCGGCTGATGCGGCCGAGACGGAAACTCGACGCGCCCCGGCTCTCATCCTTGAGCACGTCTGCGACGTTCGCGCGAGCGGCCTGCCACGCCGGTATGGCGCCGGAGAGCAGGCTGCTCAGCGCCGTAATCGCCAGCACGAACAGGAGCACGCCGCCGTCCAGCCGGATGTCGATCCAGAACGGCGGGTCGGTCGGAGCGATGGCATTGTTGAAGATCCGGATGCCGACGACCGCGATGACGATGCCGAGGGCTGCGCCCGCGAATGACAGAATCAGCGATTCAGTGAGGAACTGCCGTACTACGCGAATGCCGGATGCGCCCATGGCGGTCCGGATCCCGACCTCCCGGCTGCGTGCAGCCGCTCGCGAGATCAGGAGATTGGCGACGTTGGCACACGCGATGACCAGCACCATGAACACCGCACCGAGCATCGTGAACAGCATCGTTACCGGCTCGTCGCCCATGAAGCCCTTGATGTACGGCATCACGCGCGTGCTGATGCCTTCGTTCGTTTCGGGATATGCCGTCGCGAGACGCTGCGCTATCGCGGCCATCTCCATCGACGCCTCGTCAATGGTCACACCGTCACGCAACCGGCCGAACACGGAGACGCCCTGTCCTTCGCCCCGCGCATACTGCGACGCAGAGCGCGCGAGCGGGATCCACACCTGTTCGGTGTTGGGGAAGCCGAACCCCTCCGGCATCACACCTATAATGGTGGTCGGTCGCGCGTTCGCGCGCACCACGCGCCCCACGATGCCGGGGTCGGCCCCGAACCGCGTCTGCCAGGTGTCATGGCTCAGCAGCATCACACCGTCCGCGCCCGGGCGGTCGTCATCGGCGGTGAAACCACGTCCCATGAGCGGGCGGACGCCGAGAACATCGAACGTTTCCGCAGCAACGAATCCGCCGTCGTACCGTTCGGGCCGGTCGGTCCCGCTCACGTTGATGGTGCCGGTGAAGTACGCGGCGAGGCCTGCGAACGATCGCTGCTGCTCCTTCCAGTCCTCATAGTCGTGCAGCGTCGCAGACATGCGGTCCTGGCCTTCGCTCAGGTTCGTCCGCTGTATACTGACCAGCTGCTCCGCCCGGTCCACAGGCAGACCCCGCAGGATGGCGCCCCAGACAATGCTGAACATCATGGTCGTGAGTCCGATGCCGAGTGCGAGCGCGATCACGGATATGGCGGTCGATCCGCCATTGCGGATCAGCATGCGCGCGCCGAAGCGGATGTCCTGGAGCAACGTGTCCATAGGATACCTGTTGAGGTCGTTCCCGGGTGCGTGGGGCCCGTGAGCGCGGCTGGCCCGGGTATGACGGCGTGGGGGACTTACGAGCGGGACGCCGACGGGGTTTCAGGCAGGTGCGCGGGCCTCATGAGACACCGGGCGCGGAACCGGCGACGGACGTGCCCGGGTCGAGCGAGCGGATCGGCCGCAGCCAGAACACGCGGCGCACGCGCTCGAGCAGGAGCAGTGCGACGACGGCCAGGCCGATGGAGAGGCCGGTCCAGACGCCGAGCGGGCCCCAGTCGTAACGGAAGGCAAAGAGCCAGGCGATCGGCAGGCCGACCCCCCAATAGCCGATCGCGGCCACGTACATCGGACCGCGCGTCTCGGCTGCGCCGCGCAATACGGATACACCCGCGACCTGTGCCCCATCGAACAACTGAAACGCCGCTGCGATGAGCAGGAGCTGTGCGCCGAGATCGATGATGTTCTCATGGGGAGTGTAGAGCCCGATCAGCGCGCGCGGTGCGATCACGAAGACTATCGCGCAGCACAGCATGAAGCCGGTGGACAGGAGGTACGTCGCGACCACGGCGTCGCGCATCGCGCGCGGGCGGCGGCCGCCAATGTGCTGACCGACACGTATGGATCCCGCCATCGCGGTGCCGAGCGCGATCATGAACGTCGTGGACGCAATGTTGATCGTTACCTGATGTGCGGCGAGCTCTACCGCGCCGAGCCATCCCATCATCACGGCTGCGAACGAAAAGAGTCCCACCTCCATGCCGAACTGCGCGCCGATCGGACCGCCTACCCTGAAAATGTGGCGGATGTCGCGGGCGCGCGGACGTGCGCTCATCGCACGTATGTGGAGCGTGCGATGCATCATCAGGAAGATGACGACGGCAACGAGCATCGCCCACCGCACGATCGTCGTGGCCCAGCCGCTGCCGACCACGCCCATCGCCGGGATCCAGTCTTCCACGCCGTAGATGAACGCGCGGTTCGCGACAATGTTTACGCCGAGGCCGATGAATGTGACGACCATCGGCGCCTTGGCGTGGCCCATGCCCTCCAGATACTGCCGCGCGGCGACGAACAGGAGTGCTGGCGGGATCCCGAGCGCGAGTGCGCGCAGGTATCCGCCCGTCAGCATCGCGACCTCGGGATCCTGTCCCAGTGCGAGCGTGATCTCGCGTCCGTAGAGACAGGAAAGCAGCACGGGTATGCTCAGAATGAGGGCCAGCCACGCACCCTGCACGAGAACGCGGCCGCACTCCGCTACGTCGCCGCGGCCGAATGCCTGGCTCACGAGCGGAGCCATTCCCATGACGATGCCGGTCGCCAGGATGAGACCGAAGAAGTGCAGCGCGGAGCCGAGCCCTGCGGCTGCCAGGGGTGCGGCACCGAGTGGACCCACCATGATGGTGTCCACCGTGTTCATGCCTACCTGACCCAGCTGGTTCACCACGATCGGCCCCGCCAGAATCAGGAGGCCGCGCAGTTCGTGCGCGAACAAGCGACCTCGTCTGCTCATCGATCTCATAATGGTGAATGCCGACCGGGCGGGCGGTCGTCAGTACGTCGTCAGCGCCACGATCTCATCGAGGGCTGACAACTCGAATGTCCGATCGCGCGGGGGATTGAGCGCCACTCCACCGGACAGCCCTGCCTCGATGGCATGCAGCCGCACGCCCAACGCAACATCGCCGTGCATGCCCGCTGCGCGTTCGATCTGCGCGAATGTGACCGCCCCATTCTGCAGGCCGTAGTCCACAGGCGGCCGGAAGATGATCTCGGGGCCACCGGGCCCGAACAGCTCTTCGAAGACCGCACGCAGCTCGCGGCGCAATGCCACCTGTGCGAGCATGTGACTCAGGATCAGCGGGCTGACGATCACCTCACCGCGGCGGCGGCGGAAAAGCGCCATGTTGCCGGGATCGAGGAGTTCGACGAGCACGTTCGGCCGCGGCTCGGCAGGCAGCAGCTCGCGGAGCAGGAGATACGCCAGGATGGAGCGCGCGTCCGACTCCTCACCCGAACCGAGCCGATCACTGCCGAGCAGGACAATGCTGTCGTAGCTGTTCGGGTCGGCGCGCAGGAGTATGGACGGCGTCGTGAAATCACCCTCGATCTGCGTCACGGCTATGTTATGCGCCGTGAAGTCGTGACGCTGAAGTGCCGACTCACGTCTGGATACGGGCGTTGTCGATACGACATCAATTACGAAGTCCTCATCACGGTAGCTGTCGAACTCGCGCAGCAGAGCGGGCACCTTGTGACTCCAGCCGAGAATGAGGACACGCATGGCCCCCGCGGGCGTGGCGGCCCTGATCCGGCGAACCTCGGGGAGATCATCAGCCGACGGCTCGATGGGCGCGGATGCGGTATCCCTGAGGCTGCGAGCGAGCAGCACCAGGCGGTCGTCTGCGGCGATCACGGTCCCGGCCGGCGGATTGAGAAGGGACAGGAGCCGGGAACCATCGGTCCGCACGACGCCGAGCAGAATGGCCCGCGGGAATACCATCCTCGCGTCGTGGATGCGCCGGCCCTCGAGTTCGGCGGCTTCCCGCAGATAGATCTCGTTGCCGCGACCGTGTGTGAGCAACTCGCCGAAAACGTGCGACAGGCCCCGGTGCCGTACGTTCTGTGCGAGCAGCCGACTGATGATCGAGTCACTGGCCAGTATCTCGACCGGCCCGCCGTACGCGTTACGCGCAATGCTGATCTTGCGGGAGTCGAACACTTCGGCGACTGCGAGCGGCAGCTCGCGGCCCTCAGATGACGGATGGTTCGTCATCGTCAGGAGCGTCTTGATGGTGCGTGTATCCGCCTGGTCCGAGCCGCCCGCGCCGAAATCGGCAGCCGGCATGATCACGGCCGATGCCCGAATGAAGTCAACGCGTCGCAGATGCTCAAGCCTGAGGGCAGAGCCCGTGCGCAGAATGACCTGGTTCTCATTCCACAGGCTGCCCAGGCGATCGCGCAGCTCGACGCTCAGCGCGGTGGTCACTTCATCGGCGAGGATGGCGATGCGCAGCGTACGCGCATGGCGCCGTCGCAGAAAGCGCCGAACGCGCTCGCTCGACATGACCAGTTCGAGCAGGATGGTGGGGGTGCGGTTCGTCCAGCCGATGATCAGGATGTGGTCGCGCTGGGCGATCGGTGTGAGACCCGCCTCGAGCTCGCGCATCCGCTCGTGCAGCCACTGCGTCATGATCGCGACCAGGGCGCCGAGGAACAGGACGTAGCCGAGGACTGTCAGCACGGTGGACACCGTGCGCACGAGCGTGCCCGTGTCATCACCCAGATAGCCCGGATCAGAGAGGCGCAGGAACGCCCACCACACGGCATCGCCGAATCCGGTCGACTCCGTGCCGGAATAATGGATGATTGCGCCGCCCATGACCGAAATCAGCCCGATCAGGGCCGCGATCATGAGCAGGCGGTACTGGGGACCGCGCAGCATGATGCGCTCGAGGCGGAACTTCAGCTGGTTTGGCAGACGCTGCGGCATGCGCCAACCTGCGCCCCGGGCTGCGGATCAGCAAGCGCTGCCCGCCATCAGCCTTGTCGCAGGTCCGGTGCGGTCGCAATTTCCAGCATGACTACGCCCGCAGTCGAGGACTACCTCAAGGCGATCTACCAGCTCTCGGAAGCGGGCGCACCCGTGAGCACATCGGCGATCGCCGACCGCCTCGGCATCGCCGCCGGTTCGGTGACCGGCATGCTGAAGCGCCTCTCGGAGGCCGGGCTCGTCGAGCACACGCGCTACTACGGCGCCCGCCTGACCGAGGACGGCACAAGCAACGCGGTCCGCACGATCCGGCGGCACCGCATCCTCGAGCTGTTCCTCGTCGATGTGCTCGGCTATACCTGGGATCGCGTGCACGAGGAGGCGGAGCAGCTCGAGCACGTGGTCACTGACGAACTGATCGACAGGATGGCCGGCGTGCTCGGACAGCCCGATGCCGATCCGCACGGAGCGCCAATCCCTGACGGGGAGGGGACGTTCTACGAGCACCCGTTCCCGACTCTCGCCGAGATGTTACCGGGCGAGGGTGCAACGCTGCGCCGCGTGCCGGATGAGGATGCAGCCGCGCTCCGCTACCTGGCCCAGCTTCAGCTGCGGCCGGGCGCCGAACTCGAAGTGATCGATGTCGCCCCGTTCAACGGACCGCTCCGCGTCCGCATCAACGGAACGGAGCAGGTGGTGGGCCGCGAACTGGCGAAGCAGATCAAGGTGGAGCCGAGGGAGTAGGCACTCAGGCGCGCCGCAATCTCGGGCGCGTCGCCATCGCTCCAGGCGCCGCTGCATTCCGGCGCATCGCCCGAGGAGTCCTGCGTCACACCAGCATCGCCTTCCGTGCGGAGTCCCGTCCCGTTTCCGTCAGCTCCAGCCGGCCGTCCTGTAACCGCACGAGCAGATCTTCATCCGCCGCTTCGCTCACCACTCGCCGGGCGAATTTCGGTTCCCAGCGCAGATGCTCGCCCAGGTGTGTCTCGCGACTCTCATTGGCTGCGTCGGGTGCGCCCTCGTGGTGGAGCAGATGGATGGCGAGCATCAGGCGTGCAAACTCCCAGCGCTGACGGGAGCGGCGGCGGGCGACGGCGATCACGCCGCGTTCGGGTGCCAGCAGAAACGCGAGCAGGAACAGGACACCGGCCGCAGACGCCATGCAGCCGGCGATCGACGCATCGACCAGCCAGGCGGTCCAGAATCCGACGAGCGCGGCGAGTGCGGCGATGACGGCGCTCAGAATCAGCACGCGCGGCAGGCTGTCCGACAGCAGGTAGGCGGTGGCGGGTGGCGTGATCATCAGGGCCACGACCAGGATCGAGCCGACGGCATCGAACGCGCCCACCGCAGTGATCGAGACGAGTGTCATGAACGCGTAGTGAAGCAGGCCGGGCGCGAAACCGAGCGCGGCGGCGAGACCTGGATCGAACGTCGACAGCTTCAGTTCCTTGTAGAGCAGCGCTATGAACGTGATGTTCAGCAGCAGAACGCCGCCCATCACCCACAGTGAGCGCGGTCCGAGATCGACGCCACCGACTTCCAGCCGCCGGAACGGTGCGAATGCGATCTCTCCGAGCAGCACGGCATCCGTGTCGAGGTGAACGCTGCCGGCATAACGCGTGATCAGAATGACGGCGATGCTGAACAAGGCGGGGAACACCAGACCTATCGAGGCGTCCTCACGCACCAGGCGCGTGCGGACCAGGGCCTCGACCAGGCCGACGGTCGCAACACCCATCGCAGCTGCACCCAGTACCAGGAACGGCGATGCGATGTCGCGGGTGATGAAGAACACCAGGACGATACCGAGCAGCACGGTGTGGCTGATCGCATCGCTCATGAGCGCCATGCGGCGCAGCACGAGGAACACACCGGCCAGCGAGCATGCGACAGAAACGACGACCGCCACGAGCTGGATCTCGAGCTCGATGCTCATGCGGAGCCCTCGCGCTCGTGCTGCCCATCGGGGCCGGATTCGCCGGCCTGCTCGGCCTCGGCCCGTCCGGCACGCGTGATGGTCCAGCCGCCCGTGCCGTCACGCCGGGCGAGGCCGCGCTCTTCGAGGATGTCGAGAGCGCGGTGTACGTCTGTGCGTCCCGCACGCATTGCTTCCAGTACAGTCACATCGTGGGCGTGTTCACTCTCATGGTGACCCGCGAGCGCGTACAGGTCACCGAGCACTGCATCGGCACGGATCTGTCGCCGCTGCTGCCGCCGCTGCACGGCCGCCCAGATGAGACCGCGCTCGGGCGCGAACGCCATCGAGATCAGGACGAGTACAGTTGCGCAGAGAACGATCGTCGGACCGGTGGGCACATGCTGCGCAGTGCTGCTGATGAGTGCACCCGTGACACCGGCCATCGCTCCGAACAGGGCCGACAGCAGCACCATCACGGAGAGCGAGTTGGTCCACTGCCGCGCGGCGGCGGCGGGGGCAATCACCATGGCGCTCATGAGCACCACGCCGACTGTCTGCAGGCCGATGACGATGGCGATGACAAGGAATGTCGTCAGCAGGATGTCGATTGAGCGCATGGGCATGCCCAGTGACGCACCGAACTCGGGGTCGAAGCTCAGGATCTTGAATTCCTTCCAGAACACCACGACCGCCAGCAGTGCGATGGCGCCCAGAACCGCGATCACCACGACATCACGCTCCAGCATCGTCGCGGCCTGGCCGAACAGGAAGCTGTCGAGCCCCGCCTGCGATGCGTCGGGCAGCTTCTGCACGTACGTCAGCAGCACGAGGCCGGCACCGAAGAACACGGACAGCACGATACCGAGCGCGCTGTCCTCCGGCAGCCGGCTGTGTCGCACGATCATCATCACGACCAGCGTGCCGAGCCAGCCGGCGAGCGCGGCGCCGAGCACCAGGACCAGAGTGCTCTTCATGCCTGTCAGAATGAATGCGAGCACGATTCCGGGCAGTGCGGCATGCGAAATGGCATCGCCCAGCAGGCTCTGCCGCCGCAGCACGGCGTATGTGCCCAGCGCGCCGGCGACAATGCCGAGGGTGCCCGCACCCAGGGCGACGGTGCGTAGCGTGTAATCGAACAGCAGGTCGCGCAGCGGATTCATGATCCTGCGCCGGGCATCGATAACTCCGGGACAGGCATCAGTCGCCTCCGAGGCCCATCCACGCACTGCTGCCGGTAACGCCACCGGCGGGAGGAGCGTCGCGCAGCGGCGAATCGGAACCGTGGAAGGGAACGCGTCCACCGTATGTCACGCGCAGATTCTCCGCCGTGAATACTTCGTCCACCGGTCCCGCAGCGATCTTCCTGACGTTCAGCAGAGTCACCCAATCGAAGTATTCGGGTACCGTCTGCAATGCATGATGCACCACGAGCACGGTGTCGCCTGCTTCGCGAAGTGACTGAAGCACCGTAACGATTGCACGCTCCGTCTTGGCATCCACCCCCTGAAACGGCTCGTCCATCAGGTAGACGCGCGCGTCCTGCACCAGTGCGCGCGCGAGGAACACGCGCTGCTGTTGACCGCCGGACAACTGGCTGATCTGACGATGCGCGAAATCCTCCATGCCGACCTTCCCGAGCGCCGCCATCGACAGATCCCGCTCCCGGCGCCCGACCCGCCGCAACCACCCCAGCGCTCCGTACCGTCCCATCTGTACGACATCGAGCACAGACGTCGGGAAATCCCAGTCGACGCTGCCCCGCTGCGGGACATATGCGACCAGTCGGCGCTGCTCGTCATAGGGACGTCCGTGAATGAGCACCTGACCGGCAGCCGGCTTCAACAGACCGAGCATCGCCTTGATCAGTGTCGTCTTGCCCGCTCCGTTCGGGCCGACAATTGCCATCAGGACTCCGGCGGGTACGGTCAGGTCAATGTCCCACAACACCGGCTGCTCGCGATACGCAACCGTCAGATCGTTCACTTCGATCGCTGTCTGATCCGTCATTGCCGCTCCAGTACAATCACGGCAGACCGCCCTTCAGTGCGTTCATCACGCTCCGATACGGTCATGGTCGCCGCGTCGCTGTTCAATGCCGCCACTATCGTCTCCACATTGCTTCGCACCATGCCGACGTATGTGCCCGCCGGTGTGCCCGGATCGCCGAGCGCATCCGAGTACAGCGCACCACCGATGGCAACTTCGAAGCCGCGTGAAAGCACAGCCGCCTGCACGGCTTCGATCGTGCGCCGCGGAATCGATGTCTCCACGAAGATCGCGGGGATACGACGCCGGGCGATTTCGGCAGCAAGCTGCTGCACATCCGCTGTCCCGGCTTCGGATGCCGTGCTGATGCCCTGGAGACCCCTCACCTCGAAGCCATACGCACGACCGAAATAGCCGAACGCATCGTGCGCCGTCACGAGCACGCGACGCTCCGGCGGAATCTCCGAGGCACGTTCCCGCACCCATGCGTCCAGCACCGCGAGATCGCTCAGTACCGCAGCGGCGCGTTCCGCGTAGCCCGCCGCATGCTGCGAATCCGCACGCACGTATGCCGCCTCGATACGCTGAACCGCCCGCATCCACAAGCGCACATCGAACCATACGTGCGGATCGTAGTTGCCCTGATACTCCGGCGGTGCGGTCAATGCCGACCGATCGATCCACTCGGTGACGGCCACCGTGTGTTTCCTCTGACCCATCTCCTCCAGCACCTCGCCCATCGCCGCCTCGAGATGCAGCCCGTTGTACAGCACGAGGGCCGCGCGAGACAGACGTCGTACATCGCCGGCGCTCGCTTTGTACAGATGCGGATCGACGCCCGGACCCATCAGTGACTCGACAACCACGCGATCGCCGCCGATGCGGGCGGCCACATCCGCAATCATGCCCGTCGTCGCGACCACGCGCACGCGCGTATCGCCTTCGCGTTGCACGGGCTCGGGGGTGCATGCGCCAGCAATGAGCGCCGCAGCGAGCATCGCGAGGCAGACCGTACGGCGCGACGCCAGTCGCGTGCGCCATGTGGAACGGCGGCCGGAACGCAGGATGCCGGAGCTGATCAGTTCGGGCCGTTCACGGCCCCCTTGTCGGATACGCATATTTAGTCTAACCTAAATTGAGAGTTGGCCTGGCGTCAAGACGGGAGGAGAGAATGACCGGGATCATGCGCATACGGGTTGGTTGGCTGAGGGGCATTGCCCGGGTGGTCGCCACGGCCATTGCTCTGGTGATCGCCGTGTCACTGGCGGTCCGGCCAGCCACTGCGCAGTCCCTCGACGGAGTAGTGCGGGACGGAGATGGCCGGCCGCTGGCGCAGGCGCGGGTGACGGCATTGCCCGGGGCGCGGACAACGTTGACGGATGCGTCCGGACGGTTCCATCTGCCGCGGCTGGCCGCAGGCGAGTATCGGGTGGAGGTGTCACTGATCGGGTATGCGCCCGTGTCACAGACCGTGCGCGTGGGCGGCGGAGCGATCGAGGTGCTGGACCTGCGCATGACACCGACCGTGCTGACACTGGGCGGGATCGAGGTGACGGCGAGTGTGACGGGCCGTGCACCGGCCGCGCTGCTGCAGGCGACGACACAGCTATCCGGCAAGTCGCTCGAGCGGGAGTTGAGCGGGACGGTAGCGCAGACCTTGAGGTATCAGCCGGGCATTGCGGTGCGATCGAACGGTCCTGCGGCGGCGATGCCGGTGATGCGCGGCCTGACGGGTGACCGGGTGCTGGTACTGCAGGATGGCCAGCGGGCAGCGGACCTGGCGGGGTCGGCGAGTGATCACGGCGTGACGATCGACCCGCTGGGAGCGCAGCGGGTGGAAGTGGTGCGCGGGCCGGCGACCCTGCTCTATGGCAACAATGCACTGGGCGGCGTGGTGAACGTGATATCCGGCGACGTAACGGGCGGGGTACCACTGCGCCCGCAGCTCTCGATCGCCGCGCAGACGGAGAGCGCGTATCCGGGTGCAGCGCTGAGCCTGCGTGCGGCTGCGCCCCTCGGCAGTGACGCGTCGGTCATTGCGCGCGCAGGCGTGCGCACCGCCGGCGACATGCGAATTGGCGATGATCCGGTGCTGGGCGATCGGCTCGACAACACGTCGGTGCGGAGCAGGAACGGCGCGCTGGCTCTCACGCGCGCGGGCTCAGGCTGGAATGGCTCGGTGGCAGCGCGGGTGTACGACTTCGCGTACGGCCTGCCCGTTCCGCAGGGGGCGGAGCCCGTCGACCTGGAGGGCGGCCGTGTAGAGCTGACGGGTCGCGGGGAAGTGGAGACGGGAGTGCAGTGGCTGCCGTCTGCACGACTGGATCTCACGCTTCAGGAATACGATCACGACGAGATCGATGCCAACGAGGTCGTGCAGCAGCGGTTCGTGCTGGCGACGCGGACGGCGAACCTGCTGGTGCGGCAGGCGGAGACGGGTCCGTTGCGCGAGGGTGCGTGGGGCGCATCCATGCTGTTGAAGCGATATGCGGCGACAGGACCGTCCGCACTGACCCCCGCGGCGGACTCGCGCGCGTTCGGTGTTTTCGGGTTCCAGGAACTGGGTCTAGGTGTCGCTGCCACTGCACTGCAGTTCGGTGCACGCTTCGACCACTACGGCATCGCTTCGCGCGAGAGTGCCAAGTTCGGCCCCGCGGTTCGGCGCGTGTTCCAGGCGGTATCGGGTTCCGCGGGGATCAGCGTGCCGCTGTCCGGTGCACTGACCGCGGGCATCACGGTGTCACGGTCGTTCCGGGCGCCGACGGTCGAGGAACTCTTCTCGGGTGCGGCGCACGCGGGCACCGGTGCGGTCGAGTACGGCGATGCGTCGCTGCGCGAGGAGCGAGGCGTAGGTCTCGAGGCGCTGCTGCACGTGCGGACGCAGCGTCTGAACGGCCAGATGGCCGCATTCGCGACGCGGATCGGGGACTACATCCAACCGGTGTTTCGGGGTGACACGGTGATCGGTGATGCAACGCTGCCCGTGTTCGTCTATGGACAGGGTCGCGCGATACTGCGCGGAGTCGAGGGTTCGATCGAGGCCGCACTCAACCGCACGATGGTCGTCGCACTGCGCGGTGACTACTTGCATGCGGAGCAGGGCGACGGCACACCGCTGTCGTTCATGCCGCCTGCTCGGGTCGGTATCACACTGAGGTGGGACGATGGCACGTTCGCCCTCGGCGGCGATGCCCATCATGAGTTCGCGCAGCACCGTACCGGCACGGCCGACGAGACTGCGACGGACGCGCACACGATCCTG
>JAGTUV010000002.1 GCA_018224305.1 Gemmatimonadota bacterium | reverse complement strand
CGTTGCCACCATCTGCCGTCGCTGCTGCGCTCGCCTTGCCTCCGGACTCCGGCGCCGCCGCGGCCTTCGCGGGCTCGCTGTCCGCGGCCGGTTGCGACTCGTCCGCCGGTGCAGCCGGCTTGCCAGCCGGCGCGGCGGCCGCTGCGCCCTTCTCCGTCTCGAGCCAGGCCACGATCGTACCCACCTCGACCGTCTCCCCCTCCTGCACGACGATCTCCGCGATCGTGCCGGCGGCAGGCGACGGGATCTCGGCGTCGACCTTGTCCGTGGATATCTCGAGCAGCGGCTCATCGCGACCGACTTCGTCGCCAACCTGCTTCAGCCACTTCGAGACGGTACCCTCGGCAATCGACTCGCCCATCTGGGGCATCGGAACTTCGACTCGCGCCATGCCTGACTCCAACAGAGTGAGAGAACGCAGTCACCGCCCGGACGGACGATGACAGCTCATTTCATGTCCGGATCGTCACGGGCACCGTCAAGCGCTTCAGCGGACGGCCGGTGACGTGCTCCCGGCCGTCTAGTACTTCGCCAGATACTTCGCCGCGGCCACGATATCGGCGACCTGCGGCAGGTAGTAGTCCTCGAGCGGCGGCGAGTACGGCACCGGTGTGTCGATCGCGGTGACGCGCAGGATCGGTGCGTCGAGCCACTCAAACGCCTTTTCGCTGATGCGCATCGCCAGCTCGCCGGCGATGCCGCCCGTGCGTGTGTCCTCGTGAACGAGCAGAACGCGGTTCGTCTTCTTCACCGATTCGATGACGGCGTCCTCGTCGAGCGGCAGCAGTGTGCGCAGATCCAGGATCTCGACATCCAGACCCGACTCCTGCGCCAGCTGCTCGGCCGCCTTCGCGCTCTCGTGCACCATCATGCCGTACGTGACGATCGTGAGGTCCTTCCCCTCGCGATGCGTGCGCGCTCTGCCGAGCGGGATCGGCTCCGAATCCGGCTCCAGCACCTCACGCAGGAACGGTGCGCGATACAGCTTCTTGTGCTCGAAGTACAGCACCGGATCGTCGTCACGGATGGCCGCCTTGAGCAATCCCTTCGCATCGCGCGCCGTGCACGGGTAGACGATCTTGAGACCCGGCGTATGGAAGAACGCCATCTCCGGGTTCTGCGAATGGAACGGTCCGCCGCGCACGCCGCCGCCGACCGGTCCGCGCACGACCATCGGCACCGGACCGCTGCCACGCCAGCGCGACGTCGCTATGTAGTTTGTGAGCGGCTCGTAGGCGCACGAGACGAAGTCCATGAACTGCATCTCGACAACCGGCCGCATCCCCATGTGAGCCGCGCCCGCCGCAGCGCCGGTGAAGCCGGCCTCGCTGATCGGCGTGTCGATGACGCGCTTCGGACCGTAGTGATCGATGAAGCCTTCGGTCACCTTGAACGCGCCGCCGTAGTCACCGATGTCCTCGCCGATCAGGAACACCGCAGGATCGCGTTCCATCTCTTCCCACAGTGCTTCGCGGATCGCCTCGAGCATGGTGACGGGCTTGCCGAGCTCCGTGCTCCGCACGTGCTCCGGCTTCTCACCCGCCATCACTTCAGTTGCACTCAAGCTCACACTCTCATTCGCGTGTTGCGCCGGCCAGTCATCGGGCACGGCGCCGTCGTGGCCGCGCAGTCGGGTCTGCCATTGTCATCGTTCGGGCCGGACGACCGCGTGGTCAGCACCATCCCGTCGCGCCTACGCCTCTCGCGGATCGGGCGTCGCCAGCCGCGTCCATGGCCGGCGGGCCGCGCTGCCGCCATAGACCTCGGCCAGCGCTTCCTCCGCCTCGGGCATCGGCGATGCCTCCGCCGTCTCACGGGCAGCGTCGACTTCCTTCGTCACCTGATCGTCGATCGTATCGAGATCCGCCTGCGTCAGCCAGCCCTCATCGATGACGCGGCGCATAAAGCGATCGACCGGATCACGCGCCTCCCATTCCTCCAGTTCACCCGGCGGAACGTACTGCTGCGAGTCGTGCTCCGCATGACCCTTGCGACGATACGTGTGCACCTCGAGCAGAGCCGCGCCCCTCCCCGAGCGCGCATGCTCGACCGCCTTGCGCGTCATCTCGAGCACCGCGAACACGTCATTGCCGTCGCAGCTGTCACCATATACGCCGTACCCCGGTGCACGTGCGACGAATGATGCCGCGGCCGTCTGCTTCGACACGGGCGTCGAGTACGCGTAGCGGTTGTTCTCAATGATGACCACCATCGGCGCACGCTGCACCGCGGCCAGATTGAAGCCCTCGTGGAATGCTCCCGTCGAAGCGGCACCGTCACCCGTCCACGTCAGCGCGACCCGCTCCTCTTCGCGCAACTTGAACGTGATAGCGACGCCCGCCATGACCTCGATCATGATGCCGAGATGCGAGATCAGACCGATGAAACCGCGGTCGTAGTCCGTGAAGTGCACGTTCTGCTCGCGCCCCCAGGTGGGCGAATCGCCCTTCGCCATGTACTGGCGCAGCACGTCCACCGGCCGGGCGCCCATCATCAGGAGCGAACCGAGATTACGGATGGCCGGCGCGATCACATCGCCCGTACCATCGTCGCGCCGCCGGAGTGCGTAGGCCGTCCCCACGGCTACGGCCTCCTGGCCGAGTGAGCGGTACAGCCCTCCGATCACCTTGTTCTGGCGGTACAGATTCGTGAGCACCTGCTCGACTTCACGGGTCAGGCGCAGGTGGTAGTACAGCTCCGTCAACTCGTCGCGGCTCAGCTCCGATCCGGCGGCGGTCGCGCTCCCGGCGGTATTGATCATGGTTTCCCTGAACGGGTGCAACGCGCTCGTACGCGCGCGAAACGCGTGAAAATGGCCGGCTTCGGGGGGAGCGTCAAGCGCGCCCGCTTGTGTGCACGTCCGCCATCCGTTAGCCTTCATATGCAGGCCCGACGCAAGCATGCGCCGGGCCCAAGCGACGAAGCCCGACCTCCTGCCGGAGGCCGGGCTTTTTTGCAGGAGGCAGTATGGCACGGAAGACACAGCGCAGGATCGGCCGATGGTCGGAGCGACCGGCACAGGTCGAAGTCGCATCCCCGTACACCGACCGTGAACCGCCCGACCGCAACCCGCGCGCTCCCGAACGCGCCGCTGGCGCCGGACCGTACGAATCCAGCTACGACGTCTCGTTCGGATACAGTCACGAGCGAACCATCGTCCTGCCGTAGTACGGCGGGACCATGCCGGAGGAACCTCCGTCTGAAACAAAGCCCGGCGCCCCGTGAAGGGCTGCCGGGCTTTTGCTGCTCAGGATGTCATCACGCGCTCAGGATCAGGCCTCTCACCACGTGGCTGATCCGCTTCCTCAGAGTGTCCCCCACTCGTCGCGGATCCGCCGGCCTCAGGGCTGCGGTTGAGCGCCGCCACCGGTCGCAGGCGGCTGACCTGCGGGCGCGGCCGGCTGCGCCTCCGTCCCGGGCAGCACCGGCGTCGGCACTGCCGGTGCCGTCTGCTGGAACTGGCCCTGGAGGATCGAGTCCGGCTGCGCGCGCCTCGATGACATGACGGACAGCATGAGAGCGAGCCCGAGGAAGAGGGCGCCGCTCACCCACGTCGACTTGGTCAGCAGGGTCGCGGCCTGACGGCCGCCGATCAGGTTGTCGGAACCTGGGCCCCCACCACCGCCCATGGCCGCGAGACCGCCGCCCTTCCCCGCCTGGAGAAGGACCACGACAGTAAGGAATATGCCGACGAGCAGCAGAAGAGCGAGCAGAAACGTATACACGACGAACTCCGCGATGACGAAACGATGTCAGCCAGTAAAGCTGTCAGGAACCGGGCGGGCGCGCAAGGCCTGAAGCCGTCCGCGCTCGCGTTCGACTCAATCCACGCAGAGTCGATGTCGATCGCACCGACTCGGCCGTTCATCAGCCTGAACGTGACGGGATGCACTCGATAACCCGCTTACGCGGAAGCGATCTCCTTACGCGGAAGCGATCTTCGCGAACGCGAGCGGCTCGAGGCTGGCACCTCCGACCAGCAACCCATCCACGCCGTCGGCAGCGAGCAGGTCG
>JAGTUV010000001.1 GCA_018224305.1 Gemmatimonadota bacterium | reverse complement strand
TCATGTCTGATTTCCGTGATCCATGGTATCATTCGCGACGACGTGACGTGCAACACCGGTACATACCCGGATCGGTGACCGAAAGGTCGACCGTACGGCAGGTGCAAGGACCGGTGACCGTGGGCGTCCGTGCGGTCGCTGCAAGGATGTCTCCACGCCGGCAGGGCGGGCATGGGCGGCACGCGGCCGTACAGGTGGCATGATAACGGTGGTGACTTTGCCGGACGGACACGCACGTCTATCTTCCGGCGAGTGACCACGGCAGTCATACGCGGATCCGCACATACCCTCGAGAGAAGCCATGGATTACCGCCTGGCCGCGACAGAAGACATACCCGAAGCCGGCCGGCTGGCAGCGCACTGCTTCCCCGCCCCGGAACGGACGATGGGCTGGTGGAATGACCGGTTGCGTGAGCCGGTCTTCGGCGGCGGTGCCGAGACGCTGTTCATCGGCTGTGATTCAGGGCGAATCGCGGCTGCCTGTCAGGCGCACCCGCTGCGGCAGTGGATCGCGGGCGAGGCAGTGCCGATGACGGGGATTGGTACGGTTGCCATCTCTCCCGCGTACCGCCGGCAGGGGCGCGCGGCAGAGCTGATGGCAGGTGCGCTGCGCACGGGACGTGAGCGCGGCGACATCGCGTCCGCGCTGTTCCCGTTCCGCGTGTCGTTCTATCGCCGTCTCGGCTACGGCCTGGCGGGCGAAGCGCTGCAGTATCAGATCGCGACGGGTTCACTGCCGGATCATGCAGAACGCCATCGCGTGGAGCTGCTCGACACGGATGCCGGCAGCGATGAGGCGCTGGCGCTCTACAATCAATGGGCGGCGACGCAGACCGGCCAGCTGGAACGTGGTGCGCGGCTGTGGGTGCAGGTGATGGAGGGTGCCGGCCGCGCGCTCGTTGGCTATCGCTCACACCGCGGCGACCTGGAGGGGTACGCGCTCGTCATCTACCGCACGGATCTGCCTCCGGACCAGCGCTTCCTCGAGGTGGACGAGATCGTGTGGACCACCGATCCCGCGAGGCGCGGTTTGTACGGATGGCTCTCCTCTCTCGGAGACCAGTGGCAGCAGATCCTGCTCCGCGCCCTGCCGTCCGACCGGCTGGGGGACTGGCTGCTCGAGCCGCGACTGCCGCGCAGCGCAGCGCCGACATGGCGCCTGTGGGAGCCGAGTGCGACGCTCATGTCGGGCCCCATGTTCCGCCTGCTCGACGTGCGCGCCGCGTTCGAGGGCCGCCGCATCCAGCAGGTGCCGACGTTCGCGTTCGCGGTCGAGGTCGAGGACAGCATGTTCCCGGAGAACTGCGGCAGCTGGCGCATCGCGCTGGATGCAGGTCGCGCAATCGTCGAGCGGACGGGTGCGCTCGACCTTTCGCTGCGCACCGACATCTCCACGCTGTCGCGCATATTCATCGGCTCGCTGTCACCGACGGCCGCGCTCCGCGCCGGGCTGCTGGAATGTGATCACGTCGAACTGCTCGGCGTGCTCGACACGGCCTTCACAATGCCGGAGCCATGTACCTTCGACCGCTTCTGATGACTGCCGTCAGCCGCACGACGACGCTGCGCGCGCAGCAATCGTCACTGTACCCGGCGCATTCGCTGCGCACCACGTCACCTTCGCTGCGCACCGCAGCCGTCGCGGCCGCCTGTGCATTGGTCGTCGCGTGCAGCGATGGCGCGGCGCCCGGTGCGACTGCGCTCGAAACCGCTGATTCCGCAACGCTCGGCGGCGGCCCGGCGGGCGGCGTGCTGGTGGTACTCGCGGACCGCGAGCCGGACCAGCTGAATCCGGTGACGTTCAATAGCGTGCCGGCCTATCACGCCGTTCACCTGATGTTCCGCGCACTGGCCGGCCGTGACTCCACGCTCAGCGGCTATGCACCGGACCTGGCGCTGTCGTGGCAGCTCGAGGATGACTCCACGCTCGTGCTGACGCTGCGCGACGATGTGTTCTGGGATGATGGCGTGCCGGTGACCGCAGACGATGTGGTGTTCACGATCGGGCTCCAGGGCGATCCGCTGACGGCGTCGCCGCGCCAGGCAGACGTCGCGGCGGTCACGAGTGCCGTCGCACGCGACAGTTTCACCGTGGCGGTGACGCTCGCACGCACGGGCATGTACACGGTCAACTCGCTGCTCGAGGTGGTGCCCGTACCGGCGCACCTGCTGCGCGACGTGCCGCCCGCGGAGATCCGCAACTCTGCGTTCAACCGCAATCCGGTCGGCAACGGGTTCTACCGTTTCGGCGGCTGGGCGGCCGGTCAGAACCTGAGGCTGGACGTGAACGCGGACAAGCCGGATGGCCGCGCCGCGCTCGACCGCATCATCATGCGTTTCATCCCCGACGTCAGTGCAGCGATGACGGAGCTGCTCTCCGCGCAGGGCGACCTGCTGTCGCGGCTGCCTCCCAATCAGAAGGCACGCATGGAGGCGGTTGCGAACGTGGAGGTGCACACGGCACCGCGCATCCGGCCGGCATGGATCGCACTGAACACGCGACGCGCGCCGTTCGACGATGTGCGCGTGCGTCGGGCCTTCCTCATGGCAGTCGATCGGGAGACGATCGCGCGCGGCCTTTTCGGTGACATCGGAGAGCCGGCGCTGTCGCCGATCCCGTCCGTTCTGCGCGAACATTCACCGGACGTGCGGCCCGTGCCGTTCGACGCCGACAGTGCACGGCTGCTGCTCGCGGCGGCCGGCTGGCGCGACAGCAACGGCGATGGATTGGTGGACCGCGGCGGGAGACCGCTGCGCATCGAGGTGGATTTCGTCTCGACCGACCAGACCCGCCAGGATGTGCTGGTTGCGATGCAGAGCATGCTGCGCCGCGTCGGCATCGACGTGGCCCCGCGCGCATACGAAAGCACCACCTGGGTGCAGCGGCTGCGGGACGGCAGCTTCACTGCATCGTTCTGGGGCTGGGGCTGGGGTCCCGGCGTCATGGGGCCGAACGCCGAGATGATCTTCCACTCCCGTTCGATCCCGCCGAACGGGCCGAACTTCGCCGGATCGGATCATCCGCGCATCGACGCCCTGATCGACAGCACGCTCGTCACGACAGACACCACCCGCGCGCGCATCCTCTGGCGCGATCTGGAGCAGCTGATGATCGATGACGTCGTGTATGCGCCGATCTACATGGATCCGGAGCTCTACGCGGTTCATGCCCGGCTGAAGAACGTCGAGTTCCGCGGTCTGGAATGGACGGAGGACGCCGTATACTGGTGGATCGAGTCTGCCGACCGGCTCGGCCGCGACCGGGTGAGGTGAACCCGGCCGCCGCCGCGACCGGATCCGCCTCACCTGTGGTGACTACAGGAAGCGGTGGATCTGCACGTTGCCGGTGCTGACCGCCGTCGCTTCGAGGCGGACGTCGTCACCGACGCGCAGACGCTGGAAGTAGTCGACCGTTGCACGCGGCGCGTTGTACGGCACCGACACGGTCACACTGCCGTTCTGCATCTGCAGCACGAACAGGCCGCGCTGCTGATCGATCTGGCTGACGCGACCGCTGTACTGAAGAATCGAGCCGCTCTGACCGGTGCGATCCTGAGCGCTGGTCTGCACGTCGATCCGGTTCGTGTAGAGGCCGCCCTGTGATGTCTCCTGCACGTGCAGCACAGCCAGATCACCCCGCTCGAGCGCGGTGACCGCGTACTGCTGCTGACGGTACACCACCACGGTGTTCTGGTCGTAGGACACGTTGCCGGTCCGGCCATCAGCAGTCGCTACCTGGATGGTCCGCTGCTGCGTATTCACCTGCCGGATCTCCGCCTCGATCTGCCCCTGCTGTCCGCCGCTGCCCGGCATGCCGGCCGCGCCGCCGAGGATGTCACCCAGAGATTCGAGCGCATTACCGGCACAGCCCGGGACGACGAGAGCGAGAACGAGGGCGAAGGCCCCCTGTTTCATTCGATAAGTCATGAGTGGCTCCATTTTGCGGTACGAGTCGCTGTCGGGAACTCGTAAAGGGCAAGAGCGGTGCCGACTTATGTGATTCGAGGGGAATGGCTGGGGGACGGGCCGGGCGGGGGGTGATGACCCGCCCGGCAGTCGTTCAGCGGCTGGCCGGAGGCAGCGCCTCCACGAGCTCGATCATGCGACGGCGCTGCGCCTCGTTGGGGAGGCGGCCCATCGCCGCGCCGAGGTTGTCGGCCATATTCCGTGGCTGGCTGGTCGCGGGGGTGACGGCCGTGACGGCCGGGTGGCTCGCCGCGAACTTGAGGAAGAACTGGCCCCATGTGGTGGCATCGAAGTCGGACGCCCATGCCGGCACCTCGCGATCGGCGACGCGGGCCCACAGGCGCGTGCGTCCGAAGGGTGCGTAGACGAGCACGCCGATCCGGCGCTCCGCCGCCAGCGGCAGGACCTCGTCCTCGACGCCGCGGTTGTCGACTGCGTAATCGATGCCGATGAAGTCGAGCGGCTCGTTGCGCATGACATTCATGAGGTCCCCGTATCGTCCCGCGCTGGTTGTCGTCACGCCGGTGTAGCGGATGCGGCCCTCGGCCTTGAGTTGCTGAAGAATGCCGAGCTGGGTCGGTACGTCGCCCAGGTTGTGAACCTGGATCAGATCGATCACCGGCTTACGGAGCTTCTGGAACGATGCCTCGATCTGCGCGCGTGCAGCCGCCGGATCCGCGCCGGCGCCGCCCCGTCCTGCCACGTTGACCTTCGTCGCCCAGAAGATCCGGTCCGTGATGCCGAGCTCGGCGGCGATTGCACCGGCAACCTCCTCCGAGGCACCGTAGCTCGGCGCCGTGTCGAAAACGGTCGCGCCGCCGTCGATCATCGTCCGCAGCACGCCGCGCAGCGCGTCGTGATCCTCACTGCGAGCGACGCTCGAGAACGTCGCAGAGCTGCCGAGTCCGACGATCGGGACGCGCTCGCCAGTCGATGGAATTGCGCGCGTGATCAGATTGCGTGACGCTGCGGTTCCTACGGGCGCTGTGGCGGAAGCGCCCACCGGGCGGCACCCCGGGGTGATGGCCAGCGCCGCGCCCGCGCCGAGAGTCAGGCCGAGCCATTCGCGTCGAGTATACATTCGCGCTCTCCGGTCATGAGGGTCGTCGCCTGAGCATGCCAGGCAGGACGGATGTCATACACACCGAACAGGACGGATAACATACAACGAATTACCGAGGGGAAAAGAGCCTGCGCCGGTCTGAGGGCACGCCAGCCCGGCGGGCCCCTGTGGATTCAGCCAACGGCGCCGCGCACCACATCCGGGCGCCGGGCACCGCCGCCAACGGTGTCGCGCACCGGCGTCCGACGCCGTACCTTGACCGCATGATCGACAACCGCGGCGCGACGCGCGTGCGCTCACCACACGAGCCGTGCCTGAACTGCGGCGACTCGACCACCGGCCGGTACTGCCCATCATGCGGACAGCGGAAGACCGACGTGCGGGTCTCTCTGCGGACGCTGTTCGCCGACGTGCTCGAAGACCAGCTCGTGCTCAACCGCGCGCTGCCACGCACCCTGACATCACTGCTCTTCCATCCGGGGTTCCTGACGGAGGAGTACGTGCGTGGCCGCATTGTCCGCTACATCGCGCCGTTCCGGCTCTATCTGGTCTCCAGCGTCGTGTTCTTCCTGCTCCTCTCGTTCGTCGGGATGCAGACGCTGCAGGTCGCGATGAACGATACCGGGGACACCCGGGGCGGCGACGGTGCGGCGGTCGTGGCGCCGGTGCAGCTTTCGTCCGGTCAGGACACGTTGCCCGCCGCCGTCCGACGCGGGTTGGACGCGGACAGCACCCTGCCACCCGGCACACTCCAGCCGTGGGCAAGCGAACTCGGTTTCGACGGCACGTCACCGCTGTTCCGGCGCGCACTCGAACGCAAGCTGGCCCAGGTAGGACACCTGCCGATCCGTGACGCGATTCAGTCAGTGCTGCGTGACCTGCTCGAATACGCGCCGCACATGGTGTTCCTGCTGCTGCCGCTGTTTGCCGGAATGCTGAAGCTGCTGTATGTCCGACGCAGCCGTTTCTATGCAGAGCACTTCGTATTCGCGCTGCACGTGCACGCATTCGTGTTCGTCATGTTCACGATCATGTTCATTCTGCCGTGGGAATGGGTTGATGGCTTCTTCGTACTCTGGATCGCGGTTTACGTCTGGCTGGCCCTGCGGCGCGTGTACGGGCAGGGTTGGGTGCGCACGACTCTCAAGTGGTGGACGCTCGGGTGGATGTACTTCTGGTTCCTGCTGTTCGGTGTCATCGGGCTCGCGCTGGCGACGCTGCTGCTGACGTGAATCGACGACATGCAATGGCCGTGCAGATCTGGGCGGTCGCCGGCGTGGTATTTCTGTTCGCCGAAGCGGCGCTGCGCCTGGCGGCACGCGGAGTGGCTACAGTGCGCGGCGGGCTCGCGCCCCTCGAGTGGGTGGTGCTGATCGCGCTGACCGCCGCGTTCGTCTACGGTGAAGGCATCATGGCGCTGCAGCGGAAGTGGGTGCCGTACGTCCTCGCCCGCGTCGAGCGCCTGCGGGCGGAGCCGTTACTGGTCTATCGCATCGCTGCGCCGCTCTATGCCATGTCACTCATCGGGCCGCCGCGCCGTTCCGTGCTGCGGGCCTGGGCGGGCGTGACGGCGATCATCATGGCGGTGCTGATCGTGAGCCGGTTCCCCGAGCCGTGGCGTGGCATTGTCGATATTGCCGTCGCATCGGCACTCACCTGGGGTGCGCTCGCGCTCGTGCACGGTGCGGTACGCACACTGAACTTCGGCCGAGAGTCCTGATGGGGTACGACAGTCTCGAATCGTGCGTTCGCGACCTGGAGCGTCAAGGCGAGCTCGTGCGGGTGACGGAGGAAGTCGATCCCTGTCTCGAGATGGCAGCCGTTCACATGCGCGTCTACGAGCGCGCCGGCCCGGCGATCCTTTTCGAGAACGTGAAAGGCTCGCGCTTTCGTGCGCTGTCGAACCTCTTCGGCACCATGGACCGGTCGCGCTTCATATTCCGCGATACGCTCGAGCGCGTGAAGGCGCTCGTCGAACTGAAGTACGACCCGATCCGCATGGCAAAGAGCCCGTTGCGCTACCTGCCCGTCCTGCGCAGCGCGACGTCGGCTCTGCCGAGGCGTGCGCGCCGCAGTGCACCGATCAGCTTCGGCACGGCGCGCATCAGCGACCTGCCGCAGATCGTGAACTGGCCGCGTGACGGCGGCCCGTTCATCACCCTGCCGCAGGTATACTCCGAGGATGTGAATGCGCCGGGTGTCATGAAAGCCAATCTCGGCATGTACCGCATCCAGCTCGCGGGCAACGCGTACACTGCGGATCGCGAGATCGGCCTCCACTACCAGATCCACCGCGGCATCGGCGTGCACCAGGCACGTGCCAACGCCGCCGGTCGCCCGCTCCCCGTCAGCGTATTCGTGGGCGGCCCGCCGGCACACACGCTGGCGGCCGTCATGCCGCTTCCCGAAGGACTCCCCGAGACGACGTTCGCGGGTGTGCTCGGCAACCGGGCATTCCGGTGGTTCCGCGATGACGCCGGCTGCGTCGTATCCGCGGACGCGGACTTCGTCATCACGGGCATGGTCCACCCGCACGACAACAAGCCCGAAGGTCCGTTCGGCGATCACCTCGGCTACTACAGCCTCGCCCATCCGTTCCCCGTAATGCGTGTCGAACGCGTCTACCACAGGAAGAACGCGATCTGGCCGTTCACCGTGGTCGGCCGGCCGCCACAGGAGGACACCAGCTTCGGCGCCCTCATCCACGAACTGACCGGCTCGGCGATACCGCAGGAGATCCCCGGCGTTCACGCCGTGCACGCGGTGGACGCAGCGGGCGTGCATCCGCTGCTGTTCGCAATCGGCAGCGAGCGCTACACGCCTTTCCTGGAGGATCGCGGACCGCAGGAACTGCTCACCATCGCGAATCACATCTTCGGCAAGAACCAGCTCAGCCTGGCCAAGTACCTGTGGATCTGTGCGCGCGAGGATGATCCCGGACTCGATATCCACGATGTCGCCGCGTTCATGATGCACATCCTCCAGCGTTTCGACCCCGCTCGCGATCTGCACTTCCAGACGAAGACGACGATCGATACCCTCGACTACAGCGGGACGGGGCTCAATTCAGGATCGAAGCTGGCGATCGCGGCGACCGGTCCGCTCCGCCGCAAACTGTGGCGGGAGCTACCGGCCGGGCTCGAGTTCCCGCGGCCGTTCGCTGCTGCGAGAATGGTGTTCCCCGGAGTGGCAGCACTCGAAGCACCGCCGTTCACGACCTATGCCGACGCGGAGCGCGAGATCGGGGCGCTCGCAGATGAACTGCGGTCGCTCGACCTGGCCGGGTTCCCGCTCATCGTGTTGTGCGATGACGCGGCGTTTACCGCAGCGTCGATCGACAACTTCGTGTGGGTAACGTTTACACGCAGCAACCCGTCGCATGATGTGCACGGCGTGGGCAGCTTCATCGAGCACAAGCACTGGGGCTGCCGCGGGCCGCTTATCATCGATGCACGCGTGAAACCCCATCACGCACCGCCGCTCGAGAAGGATGCCGGCGTCGAACGCCGCATTGACCGGCTGGCTGAGCGCGGGGCATCGCTCCACGGCATCTTCTGATGCTGCCCCGAATTGTGCGTACCATGTGTCCGACCGGGCAGGCGCTGCCCTTCCTGCCGCGTGCAACGAACCTCGTGGCGGGAATGAAGCTTGCACCTGCAACGGGCCCCGTTCGGTCGCCCGCAACCGAACGGCGACGCACGGTGTGTCACCATCACAGGTCACCGGGTTCATGGCGACAACAATGAAACAGGCGGCCGTGGCGCCGCTCCTGACCGACTACATGGACGTGCGGGCGCAGACGGAGCGCCTGTGCCAGCCGCTCGCCACGGAAGACTACGTCGTCCAGTCGATGGACGATGTCAGTCCCACCAAGTGGCACCTCGCCCACACGAGCTGGTTTTTCGAGACCTTCCTCCTGAAGCCGCATCTTCAGAGCTATCACGAGTTCGACGAGGCCTATGCGTTCCTGTTCAACTCCTACTACACGCAGGCCGGTGAGCGGCACTGCCGGGCGCAGCGCGGTTACATATCCCGCCCGACCGTAGAGCAGGTGTTCGCCTACCGGCATCACGTGGATACCGCCATGGCGGACCTCGTCGAGCGAGCAGCTGACGACGACGCCGTTACCGCATTGCTCGAACTCGGCCTCAACCACGAGCAGCAGCATCAGGAACTGCTGCTGACAGACATCAAGCACGTGTTTTCCGTGAATCCGCTGCGGCCGGTCTACAGCGAGCGCGTGTCGCGTCCATCGCGTGCGACGGGCGCCGGCGAATGGCTGTCGTTCGATGGCGGCCTCGTGGAAATCGGTCATGGCGGCGGCGGCTTCAGCTACGACAACGAGACGCCGCGGCATCGCGTGTTCCTGGAGCCGTTCCGCCTCGCCTCGCGCCTGGTCACCAATGGCGAGTATCTCGAGTTCATGAACGATGGCGGGTACGTGCGCCCGGAGCTCTGGCTGTCCATGGGCTGGGCAGAAGTCCAGGCGCAGCAGCTGAGCGAACCGTTCTACTGGGAACAGCGCGATGGCGAATGGTGGATATTCACGCTGAGCGGCATGCGGCACGTCGATCCCTACGAGCCGGTCTGTCACGTGAGTTACTTCGAGGCGGACGCTTTCGCCCGCTGGAAGGGGGCGCGGCTGCCGGCCGAGGCGGAATGGGAGACCGCAGCCGCGAGTTTGCAACCCGACGCCGGCAACTTCGTCGAGGACCACGCCTACCATCCGCTGCCCGCAGATGGCGCAGGACGTGGTTTGCAGCAGATGTTCGGCGATGTGTGGGAATGGACGCGGAGTCAGTACTCGCCGTACCCAGGGTACCGGCCGGCCGCCGGTGCGATCGGTGAGTACAACGGCAAGTTCATGTGCAATCAGTTCGTGCTGCGTGGCGGTTCGTGCGCGACACCTCGCTCACACGTGCGGGCCACGTACCGGAACTTCTTCCCGCCGGAATCGACCTGGCAGTTCACCGGTTTGCGGCTGGCGAACGACCAATGAGTCATACCGATGAGGTGACGCTCCACGATCTCCATCCCGCAGCTGACAGCATTCGCGAGGATGTGCTGGAGGGACTTTCAGCCAGGCCGAAACATCTCCCGCCGAAGTATTTCTATGACGCGCGTGGCGCTTCGCTCTTCGAGCGGATCACGACGCTCGATGAATACTATCCGACGCGCACTGAACTGGACATTCTGGACACACATGCTGACGAAATGGCGGACGCGATCGGGCCGGACGTGCACCTGATCGAGTTCGGCAGCGGCAGCGGCCTCAAGACACGACTGCTGCTGCGCGCCCTGCATTCACCGTCGGCCTATTCACCCGTCGACATATCGCGCAGGCAACTGGTCGATTTCGCCGCGGACATCGCGCGGGAGTGCCCCGATCTCCAGGTGCTGCCTGTGTGCGCGGACTACACGAGTGAGATGAGCCTGCCCGAACCAGATGCACGACCGGCGCGACGTGTCGCGTTCTTTCCCGGCTCCAGCATCGGCAACTTCCGGCCTCCGCACGCGACGGCGTTCCTGCGCCGGGTCCGAAATCTGTGCGGCAGCGCGGGCGCCCTGCTGATCGGCGTGGATCTGGACAAGGACCCGGCCATTCTGGAGCGCGCGTACAACGATGATGACGGTGTGACGGCTGCCTTCAACCTGAACATGCTGATCCGTCTGAACCGCGACGTGGGCACCGACTTCGATACCGCGGCGTTCCGGCACGAGGCGTTCTACGACGCGGAGCGCCAGCGCATAGAGATGCGCCTCTTGTGTACGCAGGCGTCCAGAGTGACTATACCGGACCCGGCTGGCGAATCGCCGGAGATCTTCGAGCTCGACATCGGCGATCATATCACCACGGAATACTCCTATAAGTACTCGCGCAGCGGGTTCCAGGAGATGGCGCAGAAAGCCGGCTGGAAGTCAGCCCGGTTCTGGACGGACGCGCGCTCCTGGTTCGGTATCTGGCTGCTCGAAGCCGGCTGAGGGTTGCTGCGTCCCTGACCCTCTGACACTGACACTCACTGCGCAATGATCTTCAAACAACTGGCATACAGGCAACCGGCACTGCGATGACGACACTCCTGCTGGTGGTGGGCATCTCGCTGGCCATCTCGTTCATGTGCTCGATCCTGGAGGCGGTGCTGTTGTCTGTGTCGCATTCGTATGTCGCCGTGCTCCAGGACGAGGGCCATCCAGCGGGCGACATGCTCGCGCGTATGCGCAGCAACATCGATGAGCCCATTGCGGCCATCCTCACGCTGAACACCATTGCACATACGATCGGCGCGGCCATGGGCGGCGCGATGGCGCTGGAGGTGTTCGGCAGCCGGTGGATCGCGGCGTTCTCGGCAGTGCTGACATTGCTGATTCTCATCCTGTCGGAGATCCTGCCCAAGACCATTGGCGCAACACTCTGGCAGCAGCTCGCCCCCATGGCAGCCCGCGTCCTGCGGATCATGATCATCGTCATGAAGCCGATCCTCATACCTCTCGCCGTCTTCAACCGGCTGATCACACCGAAAGGCGAGACCGGGTCGACAGTGAGCCGGGCCGAGCTGGAGGTACTGGCGGAGATCGGCCGGCGCGAGGGAACGATCGACCAGGAGGAGTGGGAGGTCATGACGAACGTCATGAACCTCGATGAAGTGAGCATCGGCCAGGTGATGACGCCGCGCACCCAGATGATCGCAGTCGAAGTTTCGGCGTCGCTGGAGGCCGCGCAGAACATGATGCTGGACCATGGCCACCTGCGTCTGCCGGTGTACGAGGAATCGGTGGACAACGTGGTCGGCGTGCTGATTGCGCGTGACCTCTGGCGTGCGATGCGCGAAGGCGTAACGGGGATGCGGTCCGTCCTGCGAAAGGCGACGTATGCACCAGAGTCCAAGCCGGTCGAGGACATGATCCGTGAGATGCGCCTCCAGCGCATCAAGATGGCGATAGTGCTCGATGAGTACGGCGGCACGGCCGGCCTGGTGACGCTCGAGGATCTCATCGAGGAGATCGTCGGTGAAATACAGGACGAGCACGAACTCGAGCCGCTGCCGTTCGAGGACAACCTGGAAGGTGAAGTGCGCATCGGCGGCGCCGTATCGGTGTCGGAGGTGAACGAGAAGTTCGATCTCGAATTGCCGGACGACCTGTACGAGACCGTTGGCGGCTTCGTGTTCGGCACGCTCGGCCGGGTGGGCAAGGTCGGGGATGAAGTGACGGTGACCGGCGGCACGCTGCGGGTCGTGGCAATGGACGGGCGGCGGATCGACCGGGTCGCGTTCGTTCCCGATCCCTACGCCGATGTGCATGCTTCCGAGTAGGCTCCGCAGCGGCTGAGCAATCAGGGCAGGCTCCCTGCAGAACTGAGAGCCGGGGACTCGACTCCCTGGCTCTACTCCCGAGCGGGCTCCCTGCAGACTGAGAGCCGGGGATTCGGCATCCCCGGCTCCCGGCCGGCCAGCTGCGCCTCGTTCTGCATCGACAGCACTAGCAGTCGTGCTGGTCCTCGCCGATCCACTCCCGCATCTCCTCGACGAACCGCCGGGCAATTGCTGCCAGGTCGGGCGCATCCATTGGTGTATCTGCGAGGCGGCGTTCGACGCGCTCCAGGTTGGCAGCGGCCTTAGAGTGCGTGCTGTCCGCCTCGACCGCCGCGTCGAACGCGGTGCGGGCGCCCTCGAGTTCGCCAACCCGCTCCAGTGCTGTGCCGAGATTGTTCTGGAACGTAGCCGACTGCGGGACCAGTTCCACGGCACGTGCCAGCGGCAGCAAAGCATCTTCGTAACGGCCGAGCTGAATGAGAACGAGGCCGTAGTTGTTCATGGTCCACGCATCGTGGTCGTTCAGCATGAGCGCCTGGCGGTATGCATCGATCGCGTCAATGCTGCGCCCCAGCTGCGCGTAGGCGTTGCCCATCACCCGCCAGACCTCGTGCGACAGCGGCTCCAGCTCCACCGCCTTTTCCAGATGCGGCAGGGCGTCCGTCGCCCGGCCGCGCTCGAGCAGTACACGACCCAGGTTCGTGCGGATCTTCACGCTCTCACCGCTGAGATCCGCAGCCCGCCTCAGTGATGCTTCCGCTCTCTCGTGATCACCGGACTTCCAGGCCGAGAGGCCGAGCATGTAGTGACCGGAGGCGTTCGCGGGGTTCGACTCCACGTAGACGCCGAACATCTCCGCCGATTCCCCGTAGTGGCCCTTCCGGAACACTGACTCCGCATCCGCATACGTCACGTTCGTGAAGCGCGGCTCAGACGGTGTCCCGGTTACCGTCGATACCACCGGCGTGATGGCGGTGCGGGCGGACGGCTCCGGTGTCGAAGTGGCCACCACCATGCCACCCTCCGCTGCGCGTGCCTGGGCATCGCGATCATCGCCACACGCACCGAGTAGCACGCTCAGTGCAACCGCTCCTGCCGTCGTCATGCCGCGCATTGCGTTCGTCCTCATGGTATCCCCCTTTGTCGTGCGCCGTTGAGGGCGCGGTTCGTGTTGCGTTGTGGCGATGGGAAACGCAAGCGCGTAACCGCAGGCCGTCCTGGTGCCGTGAGGCTTATAAGACGTTGCAGGACAACGTCATAGCGTGATATGGGATATTGGCCAGGCGGCGGGAACGGTGGCCGGCGGGACACGACTCACCACCAGCTGTGTCCATGCGGACACCTCTTCGAAGACTGTCGCGGTGATTTGCCCGCGTGTGCGGATTGTCGTATTACTGCACCGTAACCCGCACATCTCCCGCACCGGATGGAATCAATGAACGTAGACAACGCCGCGTTCACGGCGCTGTGCGTGCTGCTGCTGGCGGCAGGTGGCTGCAGTGCGCGCGCAGCAGGACAGGCACAGCCGCAGGCACAGGCAGAGCGCCCGGCTTCGGCGGCGCGCGACCAGGGAATACGGCCGTATGCGCAGGCGATTCCCCGCGGCGCAGTCGCTGACAGCGGCATGTTCGTGGTGCACACCACTGTGGATAAGGTCCTGTTCGAGATCCCGGACTCGCTGCTCGGTCGCGAGATGCTGATGATCAGTCGGTGGGCGAGTGTGCCGACGAACTTTGGCGGGTTCAACCCGGCGGGTTTCTCGGCGCAGGAGCAGATCATGACGTGGGAGCGTCGCGGCGACCGGATTCTGCTGCGCAAGCACTCGTACGACCAGGTCGCGGCGGACAGTGCGCCGATCGCGCTCAGCGTGGTAGCGAACAACCTCGCTCCGATCGTGGCGTCGTTCCCGATCGCAGCGATCACGCCGGACTCGAACGGCGTCGTGGTCGACGTGACGAGCTTCTATGAAGGCGATACGCCTGCGATCAGCGGGCTGAACCCCGCACGGCGTCGCGACTACGGTGTGCGGCGCCTGGACCCGGACCGCAGCTACATCATCTCGGCGCGT